>CAZVOT010000140.1:0-2296 GCA_964628775.1 Candidatus Woesearchaeota archaeon | reverse complement strand
CTTAATATTTTGTTAATATCAAAAGATAATATTTTTTCTTCTTCTACAATATTCTTATCTAAAAATTCTATTAAATATTTTTTTTCAGATAATATAATTGATCTTGCAAACTCTTCTGAAAGAAAAGAGTTATCTTTGGTAATATCCTTTTCTTCAATAAAAAATTCTTTAGGAATTAAAGGGCGAGTAGAAAATTGAGTAAATTCAATAGATGAATGTATGTTTTCATCATATTTAATAGGGGTTGCTATTTTTTCTATTTCACAGTGTTTTCGATAATATTCAATTGTATCCTTTGCAAATTTTTTATGTAATTCATTTATTTCCATTTTTTTGACCTTCCTCTTCTAAATTAAGTTCAATTATACTATTTTCAAATAATGTTGAAATTTTTATATCTTTATTCATTTCTAGTAACTTGTCTTTATCAGGGATTGATGGAATAATAATATCAATTTTAGTACTATCCGATTGACCTGTGTATCTTGTTTCAATGTTAGCTCTCCAAAAATCTTCATATTTTGAAAATTTTAAAGCAATACTTTTAAAATCTTTAATTGAAATTTGATTTTTATATATAATACCTACAGGGTAATTTTGATTTAAGACTCCGAAAGTTATATGATAACTTGCTAATTCTGAAAAAAAAGGTTTACTTTCAGAATTATTAGGAGAAGGATATGTATTAAACAAATTAAAAGCTATGTCTCTGTAAAGAGTTTTTTTTTCTTTTTTCTTTTCTTTATTGATATTTTCATATTCCGAATTTATTTTTTCTAACACTTTTTTAGTTTCTAACTCCTTTCTTATTCTATCAAATAATTCTATTTTAGGCTTTAAATCGAAAAGAAAAATTCCATGAACATACGCAAAATTAATTGACTCTTCTGCAAAGGTATTTAATGAAAATATAACCCCACAATTTGTATATTTTATTTTATTTATTTTTTGAGTTTCAATTTCTACGTTTTCTGAATTTTTTAAAGATTTTGGGAGGATATAACAATTTTCATCAATGTCTTTCATTACTCCTAAAAAAGATCTAACTACATTTAAGCTTATTTTATCACTCTTTGCCTTTGCTTCAAAGATTAATCTTAAAGGATAAATAAAAGGTATACCCCAATTTAAATTAACTAAACAATCTATTTCGTGTAATGCTCCTCTTCCTTTTAATTTTTTTTCTTGAGATAAAGAAAAATAATTATCTTTTGTAATTAAATGTTTTAAAATGACTTCTAGAGCATACCCTCTTATCTGATTATATTTTATTTTTTTCTTCTTTGACACATTCTTAGTTAATTATAAACAAAAATAAAGCTTTCTTTTTTAGTAGATAGTAATTCCGTCTTATTTTTTAAAGTAATTCTCATTACTTATTTAACTAATCTGTTTATTATTTCATCATTCCAAAAATACAGTACAAGTAATCCAAATGCATTGATACCAAAACTGTTCCATGCATCTTGGGTTTTTAGCCAATAAAAGAAACTAATTGAAAAGAAAATATTCATTATAAAGGCAGAACCGACATTATTCATAGTATAATAGTATACTATTAAAATAGTCAAAAAAATCAACAAAGAAGAATTTATGATTTTTTGACCATAAAAATCAGAAATATAAATTAAATTACCTGATTTTTATTGTTTAAATATTACTATTACACTAGTATAATTATGGCACATGTTAAAGGAAAAACTCAAATCGGCTGTTATATTGATGAAAAACTCTGGAAAGATTTTAAGAAGAGAGTTTTTGAGAAAACAGGAAAACTAGAGATGTCTAAATTTCTGGAAGAAGCAATTGAATTATGGATTAAAAAATAAAATTTATTCTAATATCCAAATCCACCTTTTTCTATTTCTGTTTTTAAAACTGTAAGACATTCAACAGGAGGTTCAATAAAAGCAGCGCAAATTGTTCTTTTTATTGAATTAGCGCTTCTTTCAGGAGAAATCTTTTTTTCATTTAAAATAAATATAGGATGTCCAGTTATATTATATTTCTCGTTTAGTTCTTTATCAACATTAAAATAAGTCAAAATTTCTGATTCGTTTACATAATTATTCTGAACATTAATATAACAATTCTTTATCATTTCATTTGTTAAACTTACATTTTCTAAACATCTTGTAGAATTTCCATCTTCTACAAAACATTTTAGGTAAGGAATAAATTTATCATTATACCCTTCTCTTATGCAGTACATTCTAGATGATTCATCAATATCTTTAATTTTATCACTACCAAAAGCATAGTAATTAAAATTAATATAAAGTTCTGTTTTATCTTT
>CAZVOT010000139.1:0-2311 GCA_964628775.1 Candidatus Woesearchaeota archaeon | reverse complement strand
AAAGCTTGGACAAGAAAATAGATCTAAAAACAGGACAAGTATCACCAGATGCACCAGACATGCTAAAAAACGGAGATGCAGCATTTGTAACAATTGCTCCTACAAAACCTCTTGTAATTGAGGCAAAATCAAAAATACCTCAGCTTTCCTCATTTGCAATCAGAGATATGGGAGCAACAGTAGCAGCAGGCGTCTGCATAGAAGTATCTCAGACAGCATAAAAACTGCCTGACTTTTTTCTTTTTTTTTACTTTTAATTCAAAGAAAAGAATTCATACCCAACAGCAGGCTAGCGAATCATCAAAGAAAATGGGTTTATATTAATTAATTCCTAAAAATTAATTATTTTTTTTCTTCTATTGGAATATAAATAATTGAATCTGGAAAATTAAACCATTTCTTTATTTCAACTTTGTAATCAATCTTAAATTATAGAGTAATAACATTAGAGTATAAGTAAGCATTTTTAAGAGCTCTTAAAATGCAATCAAATTCATCTTTAGTTTTTCTGCATTTATCTGAATTGCTTTTAGAAAAAAGTTCATCTTCAAAACCAGTTTTTTTAAGCCGTCAGTATGTTTTTATAAAATCACAAATTATTCTCTCAGGAAATAAAATATATCTTAATTCCATCAAATCACTATCTAAATAAAAAGGTATGTAAGATTTTAGATTGTCTTTTATTGTTCTTTGAACTTTAATTTATAAATTCAATTAAGAACTAAAATTTATAATACTTCTTAAAATCACAAAAAATCCATCAGATTTCTTTTCTTTGTTCTTGGGATATAAATAATATTATCAGGAAGTCCAAAATTACTTCTTCGTTTTATTTTATACTCTCCTAAAAATTCAAGGTTATGTCCATTCTCCAAAACAAAATCAGTATTGAAATGAGCATTTGAAAGTGCTGTTAATAAATAATTAAATTTTTTATTAGGCTCCGCTCTTAAATAATTTATTGAATTATTTTTGGAAAAAAGTATTTTAGTTGAATTATTTTTTCCTTTAATTAAAAGTTCTAATGTTAGTGAGTTATTCCTATTCTTTAAAAGTTCTATTATTTTTTTGTGTTTTACTTCTTTTTCCAAATTTTGAAAAGTGGTTGGGTATAAAACTTCAGCAAATCCATCTGGTTTTGATTCAATTCCAAGAGGAACCCCCTTCTGGCATTACAATATAATGCAGACTAAGCTGATTCTTATTTATGTAAACAGGCATTATAATCTGCATAATAAAACGTGAATAATAAGCTTATTAAAACCTTTCATAAAGAAAAAAATCTAATGAGTATAATTTCTATCTTTTATTAAAAAACAATATGGATACCTCTCTTCTAAATCATTCCAAACAGCACAAAATCAATTACAGCAAGAATCCATGTCAGCTTCTTGTCAATTTTATAATCCTTATTTTTCCATATATAACTTTTCTTTTTTAAAGGCCAGAAGAAAAATACTTTTGTCTCGCCGTATATTAAATCGCATAGCAGATGAAAAAAATAAGTAAAGAATCCAATCAGAAAAAATATCTGTTGTTCCTTGAACATAAAAGAAAAGAAAAGAGGGATTATCATTGAAAAATAAACATTATGCAGAGTTTTTCTGTGGTACTTTGAATATTTTACTTTAGTTATTCTGTAAAAATTATCTAAATCAGGAATAACAGAAAAAACTGTTAATAAATAAGCAGTAGGGAATAACTTAGGCATAAAAAAAGATAAAATCCTGAATAAAAAAAGTGTTATGAAGAAATGAAAAAAGGTATTCATCTTAAAATTAAGTCAATTTTTGATTTTAAAACTTCTTCTTCCATATATCCAATAATTCTGTTTTTTTCTTTTCCATTTTGGAATATAATAAAACAGGGAATACCACTGATATTATACTTTCCTGCGATTTCTCCATTTTCATCAACATTGAGTTTTGCGAATTTCAGTTTTCCCCTGTAGTTCTTTTCAACTTCCTCAAGAACAGGCGCCATCATCATACAAGGGCCGCACCAGAAGGCAAAGAAATCAATAATAACAGGGGTTTTGCTTTCAAGGACTTCTCTTCTAAAATTATCTTTATTAAGTTCAATCATAAAAACAAAAAAAACATCTTCCTTTTAAAAATTCTTGTTTTGATATTTTAATAAGATTCTTTCAGTAATTTTATAAATATTTCTTTTTACTTATACATTACAAATAGCTTATTAAAATGAACTAAAATGTGATATAACTATGTCATTAAAATATGTAAGAAAAGCAAAAGGATTACCAGAACAAGGCCCGCCTCTTCCAGATTTATCTAAAATTATAACCGCCATT
>CAZVOT010000138.1:0-2330 GCA_964628775.1 Candidatus Woesearchaeota archaeon | reverse complement strand
AAAATTGTGAATTCCAATAAGGAAGATATAGTACTGGAGCAAACCAAGTGAATTATCAGCAGTCTTCTTTACTTTTAAAAATAAGAACAAATAGAGAATTAAAATTAGATGAGAAAAAAGAAGGTATTTCAAGTGATTTTTGGTGGTGAAACTGGTGGTGAAAGAGGCATTTTGAGCACAAATGGGATGGTAGGTAATCTATTAGAACTGTACGATTTCTGTATACCAAGCAAGTTGCATTAAAAAAATTGGACAAAAAATGGCAAAAAATGGGACCAAAAAATGGGACCGTTTCTATTTTTCAGACAAAAAATGGGACCGTTATAAGAAACTAGGGACAGCTACCGTTTTTCCGTAATAAAATAGTCGCTGACCCAGTTTTTTCAGGGATACCCTTTCAGCTAAAGCTAAGGGTGTCTCTCTCTTTTTGTGGTATAATATATAGAATAAAAGAAAGGTGGCAAATAATATGGATAATAAAGAATGGCAGGGGTATGCATTAATTTTAAAAGAGCTCTTGAGTTTAGAATATAGTCCGGTAGCAGTTAGTCTAATAAAAGAGCCTTTTTTAGAAGACTCTGGTAAAAAGTTACGCATCTGCAGGGCTATTTTGGATGCAGGCAAAGGCCAAACCTTACAGATAGATAAAACAAACAATGCCTGCTTTGGCGCGGCATGGCATTTGGGTTTTCACCAAATTAAGGACCCCCAAACTCTAAATATGATCAAAAAATTCGTAGTAGAAGGCGAAAAACTTTTCTGCTCTTATCAAGCTTTGGATAATCTTTTGGCCGGCATAGAAGAGGCTCCCAATAATTCGCAGTCTTATTTTGTTTTAAGCCCCTTGGAAAAAGCGCAATTTTCTCCTCAGCTAGTAATCTTTATTGTGGATGCTGAGGCTGCCTGTCGCCTGCTTACCTTGGTAACATTTATTGACGGAATTATGCCTAAGATCAAGATAGGCGGGCCTACCTGTCGGATGACTATAATCTACCCTCTAGCTAGTAGCCAGGTGAATATATCTTTCTATGATTATACGGCCAGAAAGATGTGTAATGTCGATAAAAATAAGTTGTTAATTAGCGTCCCCTATCAGAAGATCCCTCATATAGTTGAGGCTATAGAGAAATGTTCCGCCGGCAAGGCAAAAATAGAATTTTCCCCAGAGTTTCGCGAGTTCCTACAAAAAAGATTATCCGCTGCCAACCCAAAATAATATGCAGAAAAATTTAAAAAAATTTAAGACGCTTTACGCAACTTAATGCAATTTATCAAGTTACAAAACAAATCCAAACAAAGCAAAAAAATGGAACGATAGGCGGATTATCTTCTGGATGAAATTTATAAAGCTGTTAGAAAAAATATTAATATCAAAGGATTTCGAGAACCCAAAGTTAGGCTGCTTGATGTCGATCCTGAAATAAAAATTATATACGATAAGATAAAGGATCATAGAAAAAAAGTGGGTTAACCCAAATGGGGCTGCAAAAAATCCGGATTATCTTAGCAGTAAATTTATTTTGTGGAGCAGGGGTATATAAATATATCTCTGCGGACTCTTAAGAAAATAACCGATGCTTTAAATTTGAGAATAGTTTTAGAGGATAAGAATAGGCCGATTATACAGCTATAATTATCAGGAGCATCATTAAGCTGACATTTCCGACAGGAAATATTTCTGAATGATGATTCAGGGAAACTATATACAGCATTAGAAGAAATGGTAAAACTGTATTATAAGAGCAATTGTCGCGGCAGAATAGATTATTCTTCGGCTTGGCTGGATATGATGATAGAGTGCCTTTGTGTTGGTGGTGAATTTAATACCTATCGGATGCTCGATCAGTATAAGCATGCCATTTGGAAAATCGCGCGAAAAACCTTTAAATATTGCTTTTCCAGAGGAACTGTTGACAATAAAATAGTTATGTTATAATATGCTTTATTGATAAACTCTGTTGGGAAATCGCACTAGGTAGGCTTTCGTTTGGGTGGAATTTAAAGAGAGGAGCATAGCACATATGGAAAGAGAAAGAATCGCGATCGAGAATGAGATTTTAGATAGATTAACGGGCAAGGTTTTTTTGCTTCAGGACCTTGCGCGTAAACGTGAGGTTATATTTCAGACTTTTCTGGAAGTGTATAATTCTCCCGTCGGCCAAGGTTTAATCAAGGAGCTAAAGAATCTGAACCTGGAAACTCTTTTTAGCGAATTTCTCTCCTACGCAGTCATTGATGAGTTTCTAGCTGACCCGGAAGTAGAAGATATTATGATCAATTATCTCCTTCCTATATATCTTTAATCAAGAAAAACTCTTGAACTCATTATT
>CAZVOT010000137.1:0-2330 GCA_964628775.1 Candidatus Woesearchaeota archaeon | reverse complement strand
GAAAAATGGAAGAGGGGCTGGGGGTGAATTCCATTTTTCAAAACTCCTTATTAAATTGTATCTAAATCATCATCTTCTATTATCTTACCAAGTTTTAATAATTTGTTTATTGATTCAGGTATATTTTTAATTTTTGGTTCAAATTCTTCTAAATCTTCAATTTTAACCCATTTATATTCAGAATATTCATCATTTAATTTCACCTCACCTTCCAGATGTTTAGCAAAATAATGAGGCAGTATCATATTAGAACCATCTTTTTTCTTAAAAGTAAGGTTGTTAGAGAATTCATGATAAAGTTGAACTTTAAAATCCTCACCTACTTCCTCATTTTTTTCTCTTTGCATTGCCGAGAGAATATCTTCATCAGAAGATTCCATTTTACCACCAACAAAAGAGTATACTCCATCGTAGTCATTTTCTCCTTTTCTTTTGCATAACAAAACCTTTTTTAAATCTGATGAAAAGATTACTATTTTTTGACAATACTGAAAATTGTATTTTTCTTTATTTTCCATATTTTCTATTATATTTTTATTTAATTTAGTTGGCTGATAATTTCTTGACTTATCTCTATAAATTGTAACTCCTTTTAAATTTAGAGCAATAGATTTTTCAATTATCTTCTTAATTTCCTCAACTGTTGTGTATTCATTCACATTAACTGTTTTTGATATGGATTCATCTACAAACTTTTGTATAGAAGCAGTTATTAGCAATTGATTTTCAGGGGAAATATCTAGCATTTCTTCAAAATATGGTTCAATGGATTGTGAAGCTCCAATTATTAAACTCGATCTCCCTGTCGGTGGCAGTGCTATTGTGGCACAATTTCTAATACCGCTTTCTTTAATTTCTTTATCTAATTCTATCCATTGATTTTCTGTAATTATTTCAGTTGGTTTTTTAGAGTATTTTCTAATAATATTCTCTTCAGTTACATATTTTGACTCACTAAATTTTCCAAAAGCTCCGCGTTCTTTTGCTAATTCAACAGATGCTTTTTTAGAAACATAATTTATATAACTAAACAAATTTTCAGCAATATTACTAGCTTGTTCGCTGGCATAATCTAGTTTTAACTTTTTTAATAAATCTGCAAATCCGCAAACTCCAAGTCCGATTTTTCTTTTATCTTTTGTTATATTTTTACTAGCCTCATTTGAATATCTGGAAATATTATACTCAACAACATCATCTAAAAATCTTACTGCAAGAAAAATTGTTTTTTCTAATTCCTCATAATCAATTTTATTATTTTTTACAAATTCACCTAAATTTATGTAAGAAAATTGACATGTCTCTCCATAAGAAAGTCCTACTTCTCCACATGGAGCCAATGATTCATACTCTCCAGCGCTAGGAACCTGATTATCATCATTAAGACGATCAATAAAAACTAATCCCGGATCACCAGTTTTATAGATAGATTCTGCAATAGAATCCAAAATTTCTTCTGTATCAATTTTTTGACCATTTTTCAAGGTTATAGAACCTTTTTTTGGAAGTTCTTCTAAAATAGCATTGGGAATGTTAACTGAAAAATTAAAAACCCATTGTTTATTTTCATCTTCAGTCTTTAATTTTATAAATTCAATAATTTTTGGATGATTAATTGATAATGTACCCATATTACCAACTGGTCTTAATTGTTTTTTATTATCTTGACCATCTATTCCAATTTGATTTAAATATTCTATCAAGGGAATCGGATCTTCTATGTCGTCAAAATGAAATCCTGTACCCATACCATTAAAATGAAAATTATCAACTGATTTTTTAATTTCACTTAAGTCTTTATGTAAATTAATCGGAGGAACAGCACACGCAGACAAAGGTGCATTTTCAAACCTTCCTGCATTCATTAATATTGTTGTGCTTGGAATAAGTTTTTGATTTTCCAGCACATCCAGTATTTGTTTTTTGAATTGCGATGTTACCTCTCTACTAGAAAATTGGTTTTCTATTTTTGTAATTTCTGATGAAACTCTACTAAAAACATCGTGAATTGATTCATTTTCTTCACTAATTCCGAAATCGTGTATTTTCTTTTGGTCAAGAAACTTTTTCATTTCTGGCAAAAATTCGAATGTACTATGATTTATTTTTTCCATATTAATATTGTAATTAAATGTAAAATGCGTTTTCGGAGCGATAGCGGAGAAAACACCTTTTACCCCCCCTCTTTAAAAAATTAAAAAAATCAAATTCCTTATTTCTTAAAGCCCACCAAAAATATTTTAAAAACAAATTTTTCAAAAATATGTCGCCTAATGGGCGTGGCGTATGCGACGTCCCGTCAGAGCAAAAATTTATTTTTGCGATGGCGG
>CAZVOT010000136.1:0-2349 GCA_964628775.1 Candidatus Woesearchaeota archaeon | reverse complement strand
AACTCCGGACTTTAGTCCGGAGTAGGACGCTCTCAGCGGATTTTTATGATTTTAATGTTTTATTAATTGAATGTGTTCAACTCCCTAAACTAATATTTTTGCAATTAAAAATAAAGATTTTTCTGTTTGGATCATTGAATCTTTCATTACTTAATGTTTTTTCAAGGTAACATTTATCGGCGATGTCCTTCACAGTAGCATAAAGATTTGATCTATTGTTGATTTCCTCTCCAGCTTGATACAATTGAATCACATAATCATAATAATGATGGCTGGGTGGAAGAAGTTTATTTGTTTCTTCTAATGTAAAACCCAAATCTAAACGGGGAAGTTCAAAGAAGGTGGCATTAAATCCATCTTTCTCACTATAATACCTAAACATTTCGCATATATTTGCAAGAGCATAGATTCCGCTCTCATTTTTGTTTTTTAAGTAATCATATGCATCTTTATACAAATAAGAATTAATAAAATTACTTTCAATTTTGTTTTTGTAATATCCCTGCGATACCTTCAAATTAAAAATTATCACTACTGAAACTACAATTATTATCAACACCATGGCTGAGATATAACCAACATTTTTTTCATTAGATGCAAAGATTTTTTTAATGATAATCAATACAGCTTCTGAAAAAAACAGATAAGAGAACATAACAACTGGAACGATATACCATCTCATCCCATTACTGAATGACATTATAAAAGAATAAATAATCAAATATATCAGGAGTGGCAATAATGTCCTGTTTTTAAATGGGATTATGAACGCTGCAATTATTCCAATTATTATAATTATTGTGAATATATTAGAGAATCCTCCTTCAAAAAACAAAACTCGGTTAATAAACTGTAATGAAAAAGGAGAACCACTCCACATGCTTTTTTCAGTTTGTATGAGGTTCTTTGTATTGTTGTATCTTACTATCGCTTCTCTTTTAAGTATCTGCATTGGCGAGCATATTAATATTAAGAGTATCAGCGCCCCAAATGCAATCCAAAAATATTTTGAGATTCCAATTTCAAAATGTTTGTAGTTTGAAAATTTGACAAAATTATTTTTTACCAAAAGTAGGGAAACTGCCAGCGCGGCTAGCAATGTTACTCCCAGTATGCTTATCAGAAAAGCTATTCCAGCAAATAAGAATGAACATATTAAATACTTTCCATTGTCAGTTTTAAGTGCCAATATAAACAAAAAGAGGGAGGCCAGCGAGAAAAAGCAGTAATCAATGTGAGGAATGCGATATATACTTATCATGTTAAATGAGGTAGAAGTCACTAAAAGTAATGAAGCAAGGAATGCACTTTTTCTATTAAAAAAAGTTTTGGCAAAGATATAAAATAACATTATTATTGCAAAAGAGAACAGAATTGAAGGCATTCTGAATGCAAGCAGACTACTGCTTATGCTAACAATAAAATAGTTCATATAGAAAAAAAGTGGGCCGTGAAAGGGTATTTGTTCGCTTAACCCAAGATAATAATATGCTGGATTGATATTCTTTGTTTCTGACCAGTAGCCTACTTCATCTACCGCAGTTATTTGAGGATATGTTTGAACTTTAATAAAAAATGATATACTAAATAAAGCTAATAAAAAAATAAAATCAATTTTATCCAATTTGTTATTAACCATTTTTGCTTCTTTTATATTTATCTACTTGAAATTTTCTGAAATGTTATAAATAACGAAGGCTGAAATGTGTTTCTCCCAAGTCTCTCCTAAGTAAGATATTTCATCGCCTCTTAGAAATTCACTATAATTCCAGCCAATCGGCGGCCTTGCTTTTCCAGATGCAAGTGAAAGAATGCACTCTGGCATTGGCGCTTTTAAAAAGGATTCGTTGGTAACAAAACTTCTGTTAATTGACGGAAGAGAATAAATGGGGGAAACGAAGGAAATATATGGTGATAAGAACACACATTCCCTCGGGATCTTATCATCATTTTCAATAATAAACTCTTTTAGGTACTGTAGTATATGCCTATATCTAAGAAACCAAAAAAAAGAAAAACAAGAAATGAGTATCACAATTAAAATTAATGCGATTATCCATTTTATTTTTATTTTTTTAAATATCCAAGCTAAGGGCAAAGCCGCAAGGATTGAAATAAATACAGAAGACAAAAGTGCATATCTCCACGAGCTTATGCAGTTAATCTCAAAAAACTGTCCATAGATAAAAAAATTGAAAAAAAGAAAAAAGAACAATGCGAGCATTATATTAAGTAAAACAAATTTTTTCTTGTCTGCATTGTATGTCCTCATCAAAAAAAGGCCGATTACAGCGAAAAGAGTGTAAATCACAGGGTGAAGTTTATTATTTAGGAAAAAACTTTCGTTAT
>CAZVOT010000135.1:0-2349 GCA_964628775.1 Candidatus Woesearchaeota archaeon | reverse complement strand
TTTTGCTGCGAGTAATGCTATGTTTTTTGCGTTTTTAGAAGGAATTCAAATCGGGGTACTTTTTGTTTACAACAATAAGGGGTATAATAAAAAGTATGAAATGGATTAAAAAATCATGATTAAAACTCAAAAAATAAGAAAATTTTTTCCCGCAATAAAATCGGGAAGAATTGTTTCAAATAATGCGGCGAGTACGCAAGTCCCAATCCAATTATTAGATCTATTGAAGAAGCTTATTGTGCAATATGATAATGTCCATAGGGGACAATCACATGCTTCGATGTTGACTACAAAAAAATTTGAAGCTTCTTATGACACTATTGCGCAATTTATCGGCGCTTCATCAAGGAAGAATATTATTTTGTATAGAAATGCTACTGAAGCGATTAATTCAGTAATGTATTCTTTAATGACTGAATTTAGGAACGGAGATAATATAGTTACAACATTTATGGAACATAATTCAAATTATGTTCCTTGGTATGGATTATGTAAGGAAATACTGCTAAAATTTGGAGTCAATGTAGAATGCAGGATTGCGAAGTTTGATAAAGAAACAGGAAAACTTGACTTGGCTCATTTAAAATCCTTGGTGGACGAAAAGACCAAATTAATATGCTGCACAGGCGCATCAAATTTTTTAGGAACAAAAAATCCAATAACGAAAATAAGAGAAATTGCTGATTCAAGCGGATATATCCAGCCTAATGGCGAAAAAAAATCTTATCTCTTAATTGACGGAGCCCAAGTGGTGCCAAATATGTTTGTTGATGTTCAAAAATTAGATATAGATTTTCTTGCTTGGTCCTTTCATAAAATGCTTGCTCCTTTTGGCGTCGGCGCTCTGTACGCAAAAGAGGAATTACTTGAAAAAATGAGGCCGTTTCTTTATGGCGGAGATATGATTGCCGAAGGAAAAGTCAGTCCAGAAAAAGTGGAATATAATGCGCTTCCATGGAAATTTACGGCAGGAACCCCTAATATTTTAGGAACGATTCTTTCTGCCCAATCCATAAGATTATTGATAGATTTTTCCTTAAATCCCGGAAAGTATAAATATTTTATGACTGATAAAAAATTGGAAAGTTTAGATGTAGAAAAAGCAATGAAGAATATAGAAGATCATGAAAAAAATTTAATAGGCGAAGCGCTAAAAATATTAGGAGAAATACCATCAATAAAAATCTATGGCCCAAAGAATCCTGAAAATAGAACTTCTTTAGTCGCATTTACATGTGAAAATAAAAGCCCTCTTGAAATTGCTGAAGATTTAAATGAATTAGGAGTAGAGTCTAGAGCAGGCTGCCATTGCGCAACCTTGGCACATCATTTTTTTCAGTTAGATCCTCCCGCAAGTTGTAGATTAAGTTTTTGCATGTATAACGACCTTGAAGATGTGAGAAAAGCATGTTTGGCTGTAAAAAAAGTGTGTTCACCTAAATAGCAGTATATTTACAAAAAAGTTGTAAATAGGCGAAAATGGATAAAAAGTTTTTTTAAAAAATAATTTCAATACTTTTATGAAACAATGCCCAATTTATAATAACTCTTTGAAATTTTCTAGAGCCATTTATGGAATTTTGGTTTTAATTGCTTTTTTAATTCATAATCAATGGTTGGTTTTGGCAACTATCCTTTTGATGGTTTTTGGGTCTTTTTCTGTGAAGCTCAATATTCCTTATCAATTTCACGCTTTGGTTTTACGAAAGTTGCTAAAAGAGCAATCGGCGCCAATTCAGAAAGAATCAGGAGAATTGAATTTTGTCTCCGGCATGACAGCAAGTCTTCTTTTTATTGGTTTTTTATTTCTCTATTTTGGAAAATTCGTTAATTTTGCCTGGATTTTTATTTTAATAATAGCTTTCTTGATATTTTTGGCTTGTTTTGTTGGTTTTTGCGTGGCTACTTTAATGTATATCTTTTTTAAAAAAATTTTTAAGAGATAAAAAATGGAAAAAAGCGAAAAAAATCAAAGAAAAGAATTAGGGAATCCTGAACATCTTAACAAAAATTGCTGGTTGGTCAAATCTCTTAATTATGCTCCATACAAACGTTGCCAGTATTGTGAATTGAAATTTCGTGATTGTTTGTTCTTGCATTATCAAATTATCAGCCTGATTTTAGTTATTTTTTTTCTTGTCATTTCTCTTTTAATTGATGGAAGGATTTCAGAATCAATAATTATCTCTATTTTTACTTTAGTAATTGTTTATGGCTATTTTTTTAATAAAAGCACAGACAAGATTATCCAAGCTAATTTTACCGAAAGAAAAGCTAAAGATGCCTTAGAAGAATTAAGTGAGAACCTGCAAGAGAAAGTAGACGAGCAAACCAAAGAACTGCAGGAAT
>CAZVOT010000134.1:0-2380 GCA_964628775.1 Candidatus Woesearchaeota archaeon | reverse complement strand
CATCAAGATTTTTGGACTATCCTGTTGTAATTTTAATTAATCAAGGTTCGGCATCTGGTTCTGAAATTTTAGCCGGTGCCTTGCGGGATAATCGGGGAATAAAATTAATCGGCGAAAAATCTTTTGGCAAGGGTTCGGTTCAAGAATTGACTGATTTAAGCGACGGTTCTAATTTAAAAATCACTATTGCTAAATGGTTGACTCCGAAAGGCGAGACAATATCTGATAAAGGTTTAGAACCAGATATAAAAGTGGAAATGACCGAGAAGGATTATGAAGCAGAAAAAGACCCGCAATTAGACAAAGCAATTGAGATAATTAAAAATTTATGATAAAAAGAGTTGAGATTCAGGTTTTTGGCAGAGTGCAAGGAGTCTTTTTCCGTGATAGAACCACAAAAAAAGCCAGAGAATTAAATCTTACTGGTTGGGTAAAAAACGAGTCAGATGGTTTAGTCAGGATTGTTGCCGAAGGCGAAGAAAAAAATTTAAAGAAACTAATTAAATGGTCAAAAAGAGGACCTTTGTTCGCCAAGGTTGATAAAATTGATGTAAAATGGGAAGAGGGAAAAGGAGAATTTAAAGATTTTGAAATAAAATATTAATTTGTTAACCGCTAATTGTTAATTGTTATTATGAAGGTTATACTTTTACAGGATGTTGAAAATTTAGGAAAGAAATACGAAGTTAAAGAAGTCAAAGACGGTTACGCCCGCAATTTTTTATTTCCAAACAAACTTGCCAAACCAGCGACCGAAAAAGCATTGAAATGGTTAGAAATGCAAAAAGAAATGGAAGCCAAAAAAGCCGAAGAAACCTTAAAGAAAATTCAGGATTCGGCTACGGGTATTGATGGCCAAGAAGTTATTATTCCAGTAAAAGTTGGAGAGGCCGGCCAACTTTTTGAATCAATTACTTCTCAAAAAATTTCAGAAAAATTAAAAGAAATAGGCCTTGATATTAAGAAAAATCAAATTCTTTTAGAAGAGCCGATTAAAGAGATGGGAGAATTCCCCATTAAAATAAAATTTGAGCATAATTTAGAAGCAGAAATAAAAGTCATAATAACCAAAGAAGAGGAGAAATAATTCGCTAATAATAAGCTAATCTTAAGCGAATATAAAGCGAATTTTTTATTAGTTTATTATTCGCTTTTAATTCGCTGATAATTCGCGAGATGACAAGATACATTTTTGTAGCCGGTGGCGTAATGTCTGGCATCGGCAAAGGAGTGGCAACAGCATCGATTGGCAAGATTTTGCAGTCAAAAGGGTTTAAAGTAACTGCAATAAAGATTGACCCTTATATTAATGTTGATGCCGGCACAATGAATCCCATAGAACATGGAGAAATTTTCGTGACTGATGACGGTACCGAATGTGACCAGGATGTTGGTAATTACGAGAGATTTTTAGACGAGAATTTAACCACCAACAATTATATAACAACTGGCCGAGTTTATCAGGCAGTAATTAATCGAGAAAGAAATTTAGAATATGGCGGCAGATGCGTTGAAGTTGTTCCCCATATACCAGAAGAAGTGATTTCCAGAATTAACAAAGTTAGCAGAAAAACCAAATCTGATTTTGTTTTAATTGAAATAGGCGGAACAGTAGGTGAGTATCAAAATCTTTTATTTTTAGAAGCAGCCAGGATGATGAAATTAAAAGAACCAGACAATGTTGTTTTTATTCTGGTTAGTTACTTACCCGTTCCCAAAATGATAGGCGAGATGAAAACAAAGCCGACCCAGTATGCTGTAAGAAGTTTGAATATGGCAGGAATCCAGCCGGATATAATAATCGCCCGTTCGCAATTGCTGGTAGACGAGCCGAGAAAAAGAAAAATTGCTATTTTTTGCAATGTCAGAGAAGAAGACGTTATTTCCGCTCCCGACATAGAATCAATTTATGAAATTCCAATTAATTTTGAAAAAGATAATTTAGGAAATTTAATTTTAAAAAAGTTCAAACTTAAACCAAAAAAGAGAAGAAATCTTAAAGAGTGGGCGAATTTAGTAAAAACAATTGAGACTGCTAAAAACCCAGTGAAAATCGGCATGGTTGGAAAATATTTTGAAACCGGCCACTTCACCTTAATGGATTCTTATATTTCAATAATTGAGGCAGTGAAACACGCTGCCTGGTTTTTTAAAAAGAGGCCAGAAATTATTTGGCTGTCGGCAGAAAAATATGAAGAAAATCCTGAGACAGTAAAAGAATTAAAAAAATTCGATGGCATTATTGTGCCCGGTGGTTTTGGAGGCAGAGGAACAGAAGGAAAGATAAAAGCCATTGAGTATTGCAGAAAAAATAAAATCCCTTATTTGGGACTTTGTTTAGGAATGCAATTGGCAGTGGTTGAGTTTGCTAGAAATGTTT
>CAZVOT010000133.1:0-2429 GCA_964628775.1 Candidatus Woesearchaeota archaeon | reverse complement strand
AGAAAATGGAAATTTTAATTATCAAAAATATTTACCGTTGTTAAAAAATGTTAAAAAACATATTATAGAAACAGATAACTACAAAGACGCAATAACAACAATAAAAATATTGGATTTTTTAAAATAAAAAAAAACTTCCGACAGGACAGCTTTAGCTGAAAAATCTTTTCTTTTTCTTTGGGGTGATAGCACTTTCTTTCTAAGAAAGGGCTATTTTTACATCATCCCTTCCATTCCGCCCATTCCAGACGGCATTCCTCCTTCTCTCCCTTTTATTTTGCCGGAAGCAATAACATCATCAATTCTCAAAATCATTATTGCTGTTTCAGAAGCAGATGAAATTGCCTGCGTCTTGATTTTTAATGGCTCAATAACTCCTTCTTTCCACATGTTTTTTATTTTGCCGTCAAAAACATCAATTCCAGCCCACTTGTCGCCTTTTTCATGTGCTGACTTGATTTCAGCCATCATAGTAATAGGGTCAAGTCCTGCATTCTCTACAAGTGTTCTTGGAATTATTTCAAATGACTTTGCAAACTCAGAAACAGCAAGCTGTTCTCTGCCAGATAATGTTCCTGCATAAGCATGCAGTCTTTTTGAGAGTTCCATTTCAGGAGCGCCTCCCCCTCCGCATGCTTTTTTCATTTCAATTGTAACAATAATATCTTTTATTGCATCAGTCATTGCTCTTTCAACTTCATCAATAACATGTTCGGTGCTTCCTCTTATTAATAAAGTAACTGCTTTTGGATTTTTGCAGTCACGAACAAAAGTCATTTCTTCACCGGCAATTCTTTTCTCTTCAATAAGTCCGGCAAAGCCAATATCTTCTTTTGCAATTTCCTTTATTTCAGATAAAACCCTAGCTCCTGTTGCTAAAGCCAAGTGGTCCATATCACTTTTTTTGACTCTCCTGACAGCCAGGATTCCTGCTTTTGCAATCAAGAACTGTACAATATCATCAATTCCCTTCTGGCAGAAAACTGCATTTGCTCCTGATTTTATAATTTTATCAGCTATGTCTCTCAAAATTTTTTCTTCTCTTTCCAGGAACTGCTCCATTTGGCTTGTTGTGCTTACGCTGATTTTTGTATCTGTTTCAGTGTCCTTGACTTCAAGAGCCCTGTCAATCAAAAGAACTTTTGCATCTTTTAAAACAGAAGGCATTGAAGCATTTACTCTTTCCTTGTCAACAAGAACTCCTTTAATTAATTCTGAATCTTCAATCTCTCCGCCTGCTTTTTTTTCAAGTTTTATATTATTTCTGTTTATTATAATTTTGTCTTCTTTTTCTTCCATTACCTGCATTACTGCATCAACAATAATATTTGCCAGATTTTCTCTTGCATTCTCGGCGCTTTTTCCTGTCATTGCAGTTAATGCTATTTTTTTGAATAATCCTTTATCTTTTAAATCAATAGGTTCTGCAATTTCTTTTATTATTTCAATTGCTTTTTTAGCAGCAAGAGTGAATCCTTTTGTAATAACACTTGGATGAACATTTTGTTCTATTAAAGTTTCGCTTCTTTTTAGCAAATCCCCGGCAAGTACAACAGCTGTTGTAGTTCCGTCTCCTACTTCTTCTTCCTGTGTTTTTGCAATTTCAACAATCATCTTAGCAGCAGGATGTTCAATTTCCATCTGCTGTAAAATTGTGACACCGTCATTTGTAATTACAATATCACCAAGAGAATCTACAAGCATTTTGTCCATTCCTTTTGGCCCTAAAGTGGTTCTAACAGTCTCAGCAACTGCTTTTGCAGCAGTTATATTACTATGCTGTGCATCTCTTCCAGTTGTCCTTTGAGAACCCTCTGGCATAATAAATATTGGTTGTATAGTTTGGTTGTTCATTTTAAAATCCCCCCTTTCTTTAATTAAAGATTATTTTAGAATTCAATTATATAAAATTTAAAAATATTGCCTTTTAAGTGCTTTTTTATATATATGGGCACAAAACCAATAAATATATAAATTGTGCCCACATAATATACAATATGGTATATTATGAAACTAGAAAAATAAAGAATAAAGTATATAATTATGTTATTCATAATGAAAGAAAAAATAATAAATGGGTTAAAAAATCAAAATTTATCGGAAGGGGTGCAGTTTCAAAAGATAAAATTAACGAAGAAATAAAAAAATTTGAATTTGAAATGAAAATAAATAGAGTATCTAGATTTCTAAGCAAAGAAGAAATCAAAGAAATTGAATTAATAAAAAATTGTTTTGAAAAATACAAAAAAAATGCAGGAAGCTCAGGAGTTGAAAAATTAAAAGAATGGTTCTCAACAGACTTTACATACAACACAAATGCAATTGAAGGCAGCACTCTTTCATTAAAGGATGTTCATAGACTGCTTAATGAAAAAAAAGCGCCGAAAAATGCAGATTTAAAAGAAATATATGAAGTCCAAAATCATAAA
>CAZVOT010000132.1:0-2450 GCA_964628775.1 Candidatus Woesearchaeota archaeon | reverse complement strand
TTCTTTTTATTTTTTTTTTTATTCTTATTTTTTCAACAAATCACTGTAAAGTATATGTGTGCTTTTGCCTCCTTTTATTAATTTAACATTTAGGGAATTTGAAGGGTAATATTTTACTTTTGAAATAAATCCTTTTGAAAGTCCTTTGGAAATTTCCAGATTTAAGTCGCCATTTTCAAGGAATTCATAAATTCCTCCGCAGTCAACTTCATCTATTTTCAGTATTGAATCAAGAATAAGTGAATAAGCCTCTTCCTTTTTATTTGCTTTACTTATTGATGGAGTTGAACTAAAAATTATATCCATTGACTTTTCAAGTTTAATTAATCTATCAACATTTCTAAATAAAACTATATCTCCTATTATTTTTCCTTTTAATTTTAACGGCGTTGCATTTATTTCATAAGAAAACCATTTTCCATCTTTATGAACAAAATTTACTATGTAAGGTTTTATTTTAAAGCCCATCATTCTCTTTGCAAAATTAGACAGCAGTAATCTTCTGCTTTTTTTATCAGTTAATTTCATCAGGTAAGTTATCCTTTTGCCGATTAATTCTTCTTTTTTGTATCCAGCAACTTCGTACATTCTGTCATTTACATCTATCACAATTCCTTTTTTGTCAAATATTAGTATTGTCTCATTGACAGAATTGAATATTGCTCTGTAATTTTCTTCGCTTTTTTCAAGAGATTCCATGGTTTGTTTAAGTTCTGTAACATCTCTCATAACACCAACAGTTGAAATTATTTTTCCTTTTTCATTGCGAATTGGAGTTCCTCTCTCCTGGAATATAAGAATTTTCTTGTCTTTTGTAAAAAATCTTATTGTTGATGGAACATCTTTTCCTGTAAGCATTGTATAAGCAAAATTCTTGATAAGCATTTTTTTATCATCAGGATGTATTAAATCAAAAACATTTTTTGATAGTACTTCATTTACTTTATATCCGTATCTTTCAATAACAGGATTTACATAAATTATTTTGCCGTTCATATCTACAGAGTATATTATATCACTTACATTCTCGGCAATTGTCCTGAATTTTTCCTCAGATTTTTTAATTTCTTCTTCATATTTTCTTTTTTCAGTAACATCTTCTCCTGAAGAGATTGTTTCAATTATCCTGCCTTTTTCGTCAAAAATAGTTGAATTTTTCCAAAAAATTAATCTTTCTCTTCCATCTTTTGTAAGTATTAAATTTTCATGTGTCTCAAAAGGTTTTATTTTTCCAGAAACCATCTGATTAAATACTCTCTTTGTTTCTATTCTGGCATTTTTTGGAAGAAAGTTATTAAACCAATCTTTGCCTTGGATTTCTTCTTTTTTATAGCCTAAAATTTCACAGCCCTTTTTATTAATGTTTGATACTTTTCCTTCTCTGTTTATTGAAATCATCATTAAATTTGAAACTTCAAGATAAGTGTTGGATATTTCTTTTTCTTTTATTATTGATTCCTCTGCTTTTTCTTTTGCTAAAACTGCTTCTTTAAACCCAAGTTCTTCCTTACTAACCCCTCCTTTAATAACAGCAAGCTTTAAGCTGGCTAAGATTCTATTTAAAGAGGAGTTTAATGACTGTATTTCATATATATCACTTTCTTTGGGTGTTATTTCAAGATTTCCTTTGGTTATTTCTTCTATATCTTTTGAAATATTCAATATTGAATTTGAAAAACTTCTGCTGTATATATATGAAATAAGTATGATTACCAGGATAATTAAAACATAAGCAGAATAAAGGAAAAATCTAAGCATATAAATTCCAGAATATGCTTCTTTTTCTTCAATTTCAACAATAAGGCACCAATTAGCAGAAGGAATATAGGAATAAGCACCGATTAATTTTTCGCCTTTATATCTTGAAAATAATATTACTCTACTTTCCAAATTTTTATCAAAACATTCTACTGCCAAATCTGTTGTTATTTTCTTTTCAATTTTAATTTCTTCAAAACCTCGAAGGGGTGACATTGCATAAAATTCATTATTTAGAATATAAGATTCTCCTGTATTTCCAAGTCCGTGATAATCCTCTGTAACTTCAAAAAATTTATCTGGAATTACTTTTGCAATAACAGTGCCTAAAAATTCAGAATCTAAAAAAAGTGGTGCTGAAAAATAAAAGAATGAATCTTCATTTTCATAAAACAAATCTGAAACAGTATTTTGGACTGTGCTTTTTTCATAAAATTCATAGCCGGAAAAATCAGTATTAATCAAATTTTCATTTGTTGAAAATATTAATTTTCCATTCGTATCAGCAATTGAAATCTCAAAAAAATCAGGATTTGAAACAAGAGTAGGGTTTAGTATATTTCCAATCTGTTCTGAATTATTTTTTGTATCATAATATTTCTTTAATTCCTGCTTCAAAAGAAGTCTGCTTGTAGTTAAATTAATTTTATCATAATAAGAATCAATTAAATTATTAATATTTTTTGATTTTA
>CAZVOT010000131.1:0-2487 GCA_964628775.1 Candidatus Woesearchaeota archaeon | reverse complement strand
TTGATGCTGCTGGCAAAAAAGCAGGAAAAAGGAAAAAAAGAGATTTCTTTGGCTGCAAAAAGAAAGGCATTTTCATTAAAAGACCAGCAACAAATAATTCTTGAATCTTTTCCGGGCATCGGCCCTTCGACAGCCAAAAATATTCTTAAGCATTTCAAATCAATCAAGAATTTTTCCAATGCCTCTTTGGAAGATTTGAAAAAAGTCCCGAAAATGAATAAAAAGAAAGCGCTGATTCTAAAAAGGTTGCTTGAGATAAATTATTAAATAATATTTTTATTAAGCAAAAAATCTTTTATATAATTAAAAATTAGCTCATGACCCCTTGAATTAGGATGCAAACCATCTTTTAACAATTTTTTATAATCTAAATTTATCAAAAAATATA
The DNA here is from genome assembly GCA_964628775.1 of Candidatus Woesearchaeota archaeon. Taxonomy (GTDB): domain Archaea; phylum Nanobdellota; class Nanobdellia; order CAZVOT01; family CAZVOT01; genus CAZVOT01. The sequence continues at coordinate 2,099 of CAZVOT010000131.1, read as the reverse complement.
AGATATCTATAAAGTCTAATTTATTTTTATAACAAATTTCTTTTATTACTTTATTGTATCTTAGAATTTTTGTATTAAAATAATTTTCATTTCTAATATCAGTCAAAGTTTCATTTACAGGAGTAAGGCCTAAAAAAAGTATTTTTGAACTAAGTTTCTCTGCTTTCTCTATTAATTTATGAATATTTATCTGAAATTGTTCTAAAGAAATATTATGTTTATGAGAATCATTTATTCCAATTTGAAAAATAAAAATAGGTTTTGTTCCTTCTATTCTTGATTTTGCTTCAAATTCAAATCTTCTCAAAAGCTCTTCGGTACTATCTCCAGAAATACTAAGATTATAAGTCAGAATTTCTTTTTTCATAAGAAATCTTTTTAATCTATCGGCCCATCCTCCCTCTTTGTCCCATGCTCCAATGGAAATGCTATCTCCAAAAATTAAGATTGTTTTCATTTCAGCTTTATTTCCAACAAATCTTCATAAATCGGCCCTTTTTCTGTCAGTGTTGATTTTTTTAATGCAAAACTGTTAACTTCAAATTCTGTATGCCTTGCTTTGATTTCATTCAACTTATTAATAAATTCTTTTTTGTCTTTTATTGACTTAACTCGTGCAATAGTCAGATGGCTCATGAATCTTTCTTCTTTTTTGAACAAGCCATTCAAAGAGCTATCGATTTCTTTCTGCAATTCATCGCAATTTTCAAGCTTGACCCAGACAATCCTAATAAAAGACTCTGAAAACACCCCGATCTCCCCTAATTTTGCATTAAATTTATTGAATTTTATTTTTTTCAACTTTTCTTTAGCTAAATCTGCTTTCTCATTAGTAATCTCACTTAAAAATTTTAAAGTCAGATGTAAATTTTCTTCTTCGATAAGCTTCCCTTTAAATTCTGGAATCTGTTTTTGAATTTTTAGAATTTCCTTTTTGATTTCTTCCGGCAAATCTATTGCAATAAAGCATCTTGTCATTTTTATGATAAATCAGTCTTATTATCTGAATGCTGCTCAACAGATAAAACTTCTGCTGGCTTTTGTTCTTTTTTTTCTTCCTCTTTGTTTTCTTTTTTAATCTTTTTTTTGGATTCAGGGGTTAAAACAACAAAGGCATAATTCTTGATATCTGCAACTTCTTTGATGTCCTGCAAAGTCACTGCTTTTATTTTTTCTCCATATTTGTAATATTCTTTTGCATCTCCGACAATCTGATCCCTGAGCAGATTGTCAGCAACCTGCTCGCTTCTTTCATTTTCAAATTCCCTAGTCCCTATTAATTGCTCTTTAATTTCATCAAGCTCTTTCTGGTTCCATTCTTTGAATTTTTTTATTTCTTCTAAGATAATTTTTCTTATGATTTCATGCTTTCCTTTTGGAATTCCAGCTGTAACAAATCCATATCCAAAATCATTTCCTTGGTCAATAAAACTGCTTATGTCATATGCCAATCCTCTTTTTTCCCTGATTTCCTGCCATAATTTTGAAGACATTCCTACTCCAAGAGATGCATTTAAAATTTCAGCAGCATATCTTAGCCTGTCTTTTTTGCTGGGTATATAGTATCCCAGTGCAATCTGCTCCTGGTTAACTCCTTTTCTTTTTTCAATAACTTTTTCAAATGGTCCTGGCTTTAATACCAACGATTCAGGAATAATTTGCTTTTGAACTCCTCCTTTGGCAAACATCTTTTTTGAATCATTCCAAATTTTGTCAACATCGCAGTCTCCTACAATTGAAATGATGATATTGGAAGGATGATATTGAATATTATGGCATTTTATCAAATCTGCTTTAGGAAGCTTTTTAATTGCTTTATTAGATCCAAGCGCAGAAAGCCCAAATGGCGCTGAAAAAAGCTGCTCTTTTAATTTTTCGATTGCATAATATTTTGGCGCATCATGCCACATTTTAATTTCCTCTAAAATAACTTTTCTTTCCATATCTAAATCTTTTTTGCTGAAAATGGGATTAAGCATGATGTCTGAAATAATATCCATTCCTAAATTAAAATATTCAGATCTCAACTTTGTCCAAAAACATGTATGCTCCTCGTCTGTATACGCGCTGATATGACCTCCTCTTTTTTCAATTTCTCC
>CAZVOT010000130.1:0-2488 GCA_964628775.1 Candidatus Woesearchaeota archaeon | reverse complement strand
CTAATTTTAATTTGGTTTCCTCGTCCCATCTGGAAATGTATTTTGTTGATAAAAAAGGAAGACAATATGCAAGAAGAACCAAAATTAATACAGGTTATAAATGCAATTTAAGATGTCAATTTTGTTATTATTATGATAATCTATGCAAACTAGATGATGATTTTAATGAGATAAAAAAACAATTAGACTATGCAAAGAAAATAGGAATCCAACATATTGATTTTTCTGGAGGGGAGTCAACTATTCACAAAGATTTTATTAAAATGGTTTCATATTCTAGAAAATTAGGTTTCAAGACGATTTGTACTCTTACAAATGGCTCGGCATTTTCTAATATGGAATATCTTAAGAAATCTAAAGATGCCGGGCTTAATGAAATTTTGTTTTCACTTCATGGTACCAATAGAGAAAACCACGACGAAATAACCCAAGTTAAAGGTTCTTACGATCGCCTTTTGGCCGCGATTAAAAATGCACATGCTTTAGGGATAAAATCTCGTTTCAATGTAACAGTTAATAAAATAAATTATCGTGGAATTGTAAATCAAACTTCTCTGATAAACGAGTTAAAACCATTTCAAGTAAATTACATAGTTTTTAATGAATGGGCAGATGGGAAGAAAGTTGCAGGCAAACTGGGAGTTAATTATTCTGAAGTGTCAAAAGAAATAAAAAAAGCAGTAGATCACTTGAAAGGAATTAAATCCATAAATGTTAGGTATATCCCTTTTTGTTTTATGAAAGGCTATGAAAAATATATAACAAATACAATTAATCATCTATATGATCCTTACGAATGGTATCCTTATGCTCGGGCGAAATTTGAAGCAAATTCTAATTTTAAGTTTTTATTCATTTTATTTTATACTTTCTTGATTTCTCGAAAATTTAATTTTAATGAAAACTTGAACAATGCTAGTAAAATAAACTATACAAAAATAGATAAGTGTAAAAACTGCAAGTTAAGAAAAATTTGCGGGGGTTTTACAAAAACATACCTTAAATTGAATCCCAAAACAGATGTTATCCCTTACTCTCTAAAAGAAGGATTAATCAAAGACCCAATTTTTTTTAAGGAAACTTCTCAATTCCCAATAGAAAAAAAAGATTTGACATTTATAATTGCAAATGATCCAATAAGGGGTGCGGCCTATAGTAGGAATTATCAAATTAGATTGGCTAAGAGCGATTTTCTTTTGATAAAAGATGAAGATGTTATAATTTCAGAAGAGGTTATCTCTAAAATGAAAAAAGCCCTTAATAGTGCAGATATTGTATATCCAAAGATACGTGAGAATATTCTTAATAAAAATGAATTTATCTCTGAAGGACCATTGAGAAACAGCACATGTTTTATGATTAAAAAATCCACAATTGAAAAATGTAATCTTTGGTTTGACGAAAAATATTTTATTTATGGCGAAGATAACGACTTTTTTATAAGATGCAGACTAAAAAAATTAAAATTTAAACAGATTAATGAATTGGTTGATCACAATCATTTTGCAGATAAATTTTTCCTTAAATGGAGATTCTATCTAGAACTTAGAAATTATATTTATTCACTTCTTAAGTGGAAAAATTTAGACCCTTCTATAAGGACAATTATGAAGTATCCTTTTACAAGAGGACTTTTTGGGAGGATTAGGGATTTACTGAGGGTGACTTATAATCCTTTTTTAGTTTTGAGAACAATTTTTGATGGTCTCAAATTATATTACTATTAATCCAAATTCTCAACAATTTTCTTAGCAGAATTTTTCCAATTATATTTTTCTAATAATTTTTTTCTTGCAATCTCAATCTCTCCTTCAGACATTTTTTCAATTTCATTTATAGCATCAAATATGCTCTGTTTATCTTCAACATAACATTTGCCTTTGAGTTCTTTTCCAATCTCTGCTAAAGAGGTTTTATTATTAAAGACAATAGGTGTTCCATAAGCATAGGACTCTATCATTGGCAAACCAAATCCTTCTATCGACGACAAAAAAATAGAAAATTTTGCATAATTATAATATCCCGCAAGTTCTTCTTCAGAGAGTTTTCCATTTGAAGTAAAAATTTTATAATTTGTTTTATATATCTTATTATAATTTTCTATTGATTTTTTTGATAAATCAAGATTTTTGTGAAAATTATTATTACCAATTACAAACACAAATGAATCTTTTTTTAGTTTTGGTTTTTTTGGTTTTACAATATTTACCCCAAGAGGGAGAACAATTATTTCTTTTTTTGAATATTTTTTTAATTGTGATTTTGAATATTCTGAATTTGTAAAAATTTTATCTGCTTTTTTCATTGTCCACCATATTAGTATTGAGACAGGGATAGAAGAGATTTTTTTATTTTTCACATAATAGAAAGGGATTAAATCATGGATTATTGTGTAGTATTTTATTTTTGGAATTTTCCATAACGGAATCTGTCCTTTTGGAAAGAATAGAACTTCCAGACGATTTTTTTTAACAATATCTTTCATCTC
>CAZVOT010000129.1:0-2504 GCA_964628775.1 Candidatus Woesearchaeota archaeon | reverse complement strand
AGGAAAGAGGTTGGAAGGGGAGATAAAAATAAATTTGAGGAGGGTTGGAGTAAGGGTTTGAATATAATTTTTTAGATATACTATACAATATAATCTAAATCTAATCCTTATTTTATCGAATATAAATATTATTGATAATCTTATTTGTGTATAACTAACTAACCAACTAATTATAATTAATAATAATTGTTCCTTTTTACAGCCTTATTTTCTAAAATTTTAGTTATATTTTATAATAGAAAACTATTTAAATACAAAAAAGAGTGAATCCTGATACAAAATGGCATCAGAAAAAGACTTTGAGGAATTGAAAGAGAAGCTTGCTCAGATTGAGAGTCTCTTAATTCTTCAGCTTTTGAGAGATGGTGCGACCCCAGAGCAGATAGGAGAAGTTTTACAGGTCAAAAAGATATTCCCTAGTAACCTTAGAGTGTCGTTCCCAATTAAAAAATTAAAAAAGAAAAATGAATGATGAACAATTTAACACAATTAGTAAGAAGCTAGACAAAATTATAGCTTTGCTTATTATACAAAATTTTGAGAATATTAATGATAAAATATATTCTCTCAAAAAATTAAATTTAACCTCTGAAGAAGTGGGGGAATTAGTCGGCGTTAAAAACCCCAGACAAATGGAGGGATGGAGAAGAAAATGAACGATAAAGTTTTAGAAGAGATAAGGGGGAGACTGGATTGTATTATTTTGCTTAGCTGTAAAAATAATGCTTCAGAAAATGAAAAATTGAAGATTGCTTCCAATTGTATTGGTTTGAGAGAAACGGCTAGACTTCTTGGAAAAGATTCGGGGAATTTTTCAAGACAGATAAATCAAAAAGAGAAAAAGAAAAATGACAAGTGAACAAGATATTAAAAAAGTTAGAGAAATAATGGAATGTTTGTTTAAACAAAATATTGCCGAGAAATTAAATAAGTTAACAGAGAATGAAAGAAAAATTTATAACTTAACAGGGAAAAAAGGACATGCCGAAATGTTCAAAACATTAAAAGTTGCTCCAAATACTTTTTCTAAAACTTGGCAAAAGTTAGAGAGCGAGGGATTGTTGATTAAAGAAGGTCAAATTTATCGGAAGGTGATTTAGGATGAGCAAGCAAAAGCTTAACTCAAAAATCCTTGATAAATTATTAGAAATCTATCCCGAGAGATCCAAAAATTCTATTCAAGCGAGAATTTCTCAAATTTCGAATAAAGAGGGCGTTAGTTTAGCAACTGCTGCAGAAATAATGGCAAGACAAAAAAATAGGACGATTGGAAGATATCTAAAACCTGAAGATAAAGATTTTTTTAGAAATAATAATATAATGACGAGCAATATAAAGAAATTCCCTTCAAAGAATAAAAACAAAGTCCCCCTTTTTGTTAGTTATGAAACAAAGAATCCATTTTTGAGAGGGCATATAGAGGAAATAAATAAATGTTATTCTGCAGGAGGATATACTGCATCATTTATTTTGCTTAGAAAAGTTATCGAAAATTTAATCACAGAAATCATAAAAAAGAAATTTCCAGAAGGGAAAGATAAAGTATTATACCTTAATTTTTCTACAGGGCATATTCGCGATTTATCTGAAATAATAAAAACACTAAGAGAAAAATCAAAATTATTTGCACCAGATGAGAAAAAGTTAGTTCAAAGGATTCTTCAACTATCAGAACAATTTAAAGATGACGCTAATGATAAAACGCATTCCCTTTATCATTTATGTAAGAAAAAAGAACTTGAGGATAAAAATCCTCAAGACATATTAAATTTAATTTCAGAATTTTTTAAGGAATATTAAAATGAAAAGTTTACATTGGGAAGTTAAAAAAATCAAAGATACTTGTAAATTAATAAAAAAACAATATAAACCAAATGAAGAAGAGAATAAAAAATATATTGGATTAGAACATATTGAACAAGGAAGTTTAAAATTATTGGGGGTTGGAAATTCTTCAAACGCAATTAGTAATAAATTTATCTTTGAAAAAGGACAAATTCTATTTGGAAAATTAAGACCTTATTTTAGAAAAGTTATAAGACCAAATTTTGATGGTGTATGCTCGACAGATATTTGGGTTATAGATTCAAAAAAAGGATTTGATAATGGTTTTTTATTTTACTTTTTTGCAAATTCAGAGATTATAGAAGAAGCGACAAATTCTTCAGAAGGAACAAGAATGCCTCGAGCAGTTTGGAATTATTTGTCTGATTTAGAATATAAATTCCCCCCTCTCCCAGAACAACTCTCCATCGCAAAAATCCTCTCCTCTCTCGACGAAAAAATCGAACTTAACAACAAAATGAATAAAACTCTTGAAGCAATCGGGCAGGCAATTTTTAAGAGGTGGTTTGTTGATAATCCAGAGAAAGAGGAGTGGGAAGAAGGATTTATTGGGGATAATGTTTTAACAGACTTAATAAAACCAGGTATAGATAAATTTGAAGGAGAAAAAATTTATTTACCTACTGCAAACATTTCTAATTCTTCAATAACAAGTTATG
>CAZVOT010000128.1:0-2507 GCA_964628775.1 Candidatus Woesearchaeota archaeon | reverse complement strand
GGTAGTTTATGAAAGAGCGGGATGATACAGTATACCTAAAGCATATTTTAGATGCCATTGCTAGAATTGAAGGATATCTTTCCGGAGTTAATCAGGAGACTTTTATCAAGAGCCCGCTTCTTCAAGATGGGGTCATTCGGCAGACCGAAATCATTGGAGAAGCAGCTAAAAGAGTTTCTTCTGACGTGCGAAATAAATACCCTAATATCCCTTGGAAAGACATAGCCGGAATGCGAGATAAGCTTATTCATGATTACTTCGGAGTAGATATTAATGCAGTTTGGTCTACGACAAGAAAAGATATCCCGACGCTGAAAGCAGAGGTGGAGCAAATTTTAAAGGATATTACATAGTGCCGCGAAAAAAGTCAAGATAGGTCATTCACAAGATATAAGGCATTCATAGGAAAAATAATGGAAACAGAAAAATGCTATTACTGTAAGAATAAAACAGATGTAGTACCTTACAGGAATCCCTATACGAAAGAAATTCATCCTACCTGTGAAAAATGCGTAAAAGAATTTACTTCATTCGCGAAAGAAAGGTCTTTCTTCACTAAATTAGGATGTATTTGGCTTCCAGTGTTTATTGTGATAAGTGCGATAATTATATTCTTTAATTGGCGAATTGGACTTTTTTGTCTTGCGGCTGGAGTCTTATTTGAAATAGTTGCGGTAAACCTCCAAAGTTATTTTATAAAGAAAAAGGAAATGGCTTGCGGTACCTATGTTGATCCCCAAAAGATCCTATGGTGCAAAACGTGCAAACATTTTAAAAAAGTTAAAAAATTCGATGATACAATCAGTGGCCTTTGGAGAGAAAAGATCATGCCTAATCAAGAAAATATACCGTGTAAAATACTTGAAAAAACAAAAGATCTATGGGAAATCTATTTTAATCATGAACAAGGCAAAAGAACGCTATATCCAAAAGACTGTTCTTTCTGGGAAAAGCGTTAATCCTTAGGGGCATTCATGGAGAAAGATATTGAGCTCATAATAAATACTAATCGGAAAATAAGAAACAACATCTTTGCTTATTTTATAGTCGTAATTTTTGCGTTTTTGGGACTTAAGCTTCTTGGGATTGCGGGCCTAATTATCGGGGTCATCCTTGGTGTGCTTGCAAATATGATCAATGGCAGTTTCCAAGGGGTCAGGGTCTGGAACACATGCGGAAAGGATTATCAATATTTAACATCAAAGGGGTATTCTTCTCTAGAAGCAGTAGAAATCATATCAAAGTCTTTCAACAAAACTTTATCAGATAATTTTCATAAAAAGGTTGTCGAGAAATTTCCCACCTTAGATCAAATAGTTGTCTTTTATACAGGGGCACTCCCAGAAAACACAAAAGATGAACAATGGGCCATTCAATGCTTAGAGAAAACGATAATTGAAAAAACACCTTCAGGTACATACAAAGCAAGAACAAAATGGTAAAATATCACATAATAAATCAATACGTCTGATTCTAAAAATGCTGGCGCGTTTTCAGGGTAGGTGATTTTTGATTGTAGAAGTTAAAAATGTGATTGAAAATACTAATCTAATATAGATAAAAAATTAAAAGTATCTCTATTTCAAGATATTTTTGATGAATATGAGAAAACGGTATCAATTAAATATTAAACACATAATAACTCAATGCGACGGATGTTAGCTAAAAAATAATGATATTTTCAGACCAAATAAAAGAAATAACTTTTAATCAAGGGAATGATATAAAAGAAATTATCGAATATCTAAATAATTTCACCTTTAAAGAAATCGACTCTATTAAAATACATGAAAATTTCTGCATATATATTTTTCTTGTTGGTTGTTTCAAATGTTCCAAATTATCTTTTCCATTTAAAGTCATTTCAAGAGAATCCCCAGATTTCACTTTAATAAAAATCAATGAGGACACGGAAATTGGCATTGAGCATACAAGAGCCACTCTTGAATCATATAAAATAGCTGAAACAGAGCTTAAAAAACATCCTGAAGGTAGCGTAATTGAACTGTGTTGCTATTCTCCTTATACAAAAATTACAAAGAGAAAATCAGATATTGGGATCGTCGCTCCTGGTGGGAGATTAAAAGGAAACGGCTGGTCTAGTAATCAAGTAGAACATGAATGGGCCGAAACAATTTTAAACTCGATAAAAAACAAGGTTGAACTATTAAATGAAGAACATTTTGAACGAAAAAATGAAAATCATCTTTTCGTAGAAGATGATAGTCCTGTAGATTTTGTTAAACATGAAAATGAAGCTATTGGAATTTTAAGGTCAAAGTATCAGCAAACACATTTTCTAAAAAAATATATATTTAATAAAATTCATATATTTTCTCAATGTGTTTTATTTTATGACATTTTCGGTACGTATGAAAAAATAAATTTACGAAAAAAAGTATTACCTAATTTATAACTAACAAACTAATCTAACCGACCCTTCCTGTGCTTTGGCATCGCTCTGGCGGTTGATTTCGGATGTTAGTTGGCTATCGCAAAAGTAGTAG
>CAZVOT010000127.1:0-2562 GCA_964628775.1 Candidatus Woesearchaeota archaeon | reverse complement strand
AACAGCAATTATTCTGTTTACAGAAAGAGACTGGGTTTCAATGGACAGGGTAATCAAAAAACATGGTGAAGATATAGAAGAACTAAAATATGACTTTTTAGACATAATAAGAGTTGCAAAAAAAGATTCCGGAAGAAGGGACTCTGGAAGAAGAAACTTCGGCATAAGAGATTCTGGAAGAAGAGATTCCGGAAGAAGAGATTCCAGACCAAGATTTACAAGACGTTGAGCTGATAACTTCTTTTTTCTTTATTATTTCTTTATTATTTTTTTCAGGTAGAAAACAGAATTTATAGCAGGCAGTAAATTACTAAATTTACAAAGAATTTTTTATTTTGTTAAATAGGTAATATCTAAAGAGAGAGAAGAATTCTAAAATATCTCCCCTATTGAATTGTATTAATTGAAAATCCAATTACTCTATAAAAATATTTCAAAAAAGTTTTTTCAGCACCACATCAATAGTGCTTACTATTTCCCCTTTTATTGATTTTATAGAAGAAGGCAGGATATTCTCAACTTCAAAATTTACTGCTTTGTGAAAAACATAATCTTTGTTGAAAAAATGCCTTAACTTGCCGTCAATCAAGAACATGTCTCTTTCAATTTCCTGTCCTTTGCCGTACAGTTCATCATTCGTGGAGCGGGTTCTAAAAAGAAAAATTCCTCCAGGTTTTAATATGGAGTTTATACCAAGAAATACTTTTGACAGTTCTTCATCAGTAAAATACTCAAGCGCCATATGAGCATAAACAGCATCAAAGGAATTCTGATAAAAAGAACCTGCATCAAGTATATCCATCTTTATTGGATTTATGAAATTCCTAATTGGAGTTCCTACAATCCTGGTAACTAAAGAATTAATTGCTTTTTGTGAGAAGTCAACAGCAGTTACCAAGTATCCATTATTTGCAAAGAATATAGCATCTCTGCCATTTCCGCATCCAAGTTCAAGAATCATTCTTGCATTTATTTTTTTAAGAAAAGGCATTGAGAATCTTGCAAAATCGCTTGGCTGTTCTCCGAATAATTCATATTCAGAATATAAGTCCTCAAAAGTATTATCTTCTTTTGTTACCACAATAAAAATTTAGTCATAATGTAAATATTAAATTAACGAATGTAATATTTTCTCTAATTTTTTGTTTGTAATATCAAAAAAAACATGATGATAATTTAAAAAAACATCAAAAAGTTATAATTTTTTTAGAATTTTTCATTTTTTTTATTGTTCAAAATCTTCGTCATCAGCGCCGAAATCTTCGGATTCTTGTTTTTCTTCTCTTGGCTTTCTATCTCTTCTATCATTTCTCTGTCCAAATCCTCTTCCGTTGCCGTTTCTGTTTTGTGGTCTGTATCTTTCTTCTCTTTCTGGGCCTTTTTCTGTGACAACGACATTTACTGCTTTTATTCCTTTGTCGCCTTGTTCTGTGTCAAATTCAACTTTGTCGCCTTGCCTCAATTTCTTGAAGCCGTCTCCAGCAACACCGGAGAAATGTACAAATATGGATTCTCCACTATCTGTCTTAATAAATCCGTAGCCTTTTTTGTCTATCCAGGTTTCAACAACCCCCTTTTTCTTTTCACTTTCTGGCAATTTAAAAACCTCCATATATTCTTTAATTCTGCTTATGCAGAACAAATTTAGTAATAAGGAATGATTTATAAGTGTTTGTATGGCAGCTGGCCGGTATTAAAAGAAAATTCTTTTTTTAGTTAATTCTTCTTTTATTACTTTTATTTCTTCCAGGCAAGTCTGGACATAAATAATTTTTTTCTAATTAGAAGTTCTGCTTGTTCTTCTATAGTTTTGCCTCCAATGTTATACTGCTCCATTAAACTAAACAAGCTTCCTTTTCACCATTGCAGTGGTGTTTTTTATACATACTTGAAGCAGAATTCCAGGAATTATTATCTATTCTTGAAACAAGTCCTACAGAATGTCCTATTTCATGTGCAGTTAGAATCTCAAGGGTTTTTTTCTTCAAATTTTTATTTTTAATACCTTGAAATCTTGCAGTTGAAATAATAATAGCTGGATAACAACATTGTCCAAAAATAAAATTATTGTCTGGATAATACTCTGGATTTAAGGTTAAATCTTTATCAATTACAAATAAATCAACATGCAAATTTGTTTTTTGGAAAGGTTCAGTATATAATAACCTTATTAAGTTAAGTGAACCAACTTGTTTCCCAAAACCTCTTTCTCTATTAGTTATACATTTTTCTATATACCAATCAGGAGAGTTATACTCCTCTGATTCAAGCTCATAACTTGAATTTGCAGATGAATTAACTTTTAGATTTCTTCCTGTTTCTTTAAGTATCTCCTGCAGTCTTGAAAGTATTGCATTATAATCTTCTATAGAAACACCGTTTGTGCATGCAGCATTAATACTTCTTCTTTTATCTTGTTTTGGATCATTAATAAGAGGATTTCCTTCAATTTCTTCCATAACCGAAAATATATTATCTTTAACTATAGATTTTTAGAGAATTTACCTCGATGCTCTGCATCGGTTGGGATAAATCCATAAACCCTTATAATTTAACAATTCT
>CAZVOT010000126.1:0-2578 GCA_964628775.1 Candidatus Woesearchaeota archaeon | reverse complement strand
AATTCTGTTCTTTAATTATTTCTCAGGCTTCATCAAAGGGAAAATCTGACATTCTCTAACTGGCTTATCCACAAGAAAAGCAAAAAATCTTTCTGAAGTGCCAAAACCACAGGCAGGAGGCATGCCATACTTTAATGCATTAACAAACTCTTTGTCATGCATTTGAGCTTCTTCATCTCCAGCCCTTCTTAATTCCATCTGTCTTCTGAACCTTTGTTCTTGATCTAAAGGATCATTTAATTCTGAATAGCCATTTCCTAACTCACTTCCAGCAAAGATAACAATAAATCTTTCTACAACTCTTGAATCTTTTTCACTTCTTTTTGCTAAAGGAGAGACTTCAACAGGGTGATGGACTAAAAATGCTGGTCCAACAATTTTCTTTCTACAATATTTCCAAAGTAAATCTATAAGCCTCTCTTTACTTAAACCAGGTTCAAATTCTATTTTCAACTCTTTTAATTTTTTTTCCATATCTTTTATAGAATGCTTGAAAAAGTCTATTCCTGTTTGTTTTTTAATTTCTGAAACATAATCTATTCTTTTCCACTTTTTACCTAAATCTATATTAAAACCATGAGTTTTAAATTTTAAAGTACCTATGGTTTGTTTAGCTACATATTTATAGAGCTCTTCTACTAGTTTCATACCATCTTCATAGTTTACATATGCCCAATAAAACTCCATCTGCGTGTAATCTTGAAGATGTTCTGCTGAAATTCCCTCGTTCCTAAATTGTCTCCCTAATTCAAATATTTTTTCAAATCCACCTATCATAAGCCTTTTTTGCCATAATTCTCCCATAGAAATTCTTAAGTAAATATCAATGTCAAGGGCATTGTAATGTGTAATAAAAGGCTTGGCATCTGCTCCACCAGTAGTACTTTCTAAGACAGGAGTCTCTACCTCAATAAAACCTTTATTTATTAAAAAATCCCTTATTGCTTTCCAAAACTTGGCTTTTGTAATAAAAAGATCTCTAACTTCTGGGTTTATGATCATATCTAAATATCTTTTTCTGAGTCTCTCTTCTTCATTTTGTAAACCATGCCATTTCTCTGGTAAGGGTTTTATTGATTTAGAAAGTAATTTAATTTTTGAAGCCAGAATACTTAATTCCTTTCTTTTTGTTCTAAAAATCTTGCCTTCTACACCCATAAAATCCCCAACATCAATAAATTTTTTAAAAAACCTTATTTCTTTAACAGGTGTTTTTTTATCTTGAAATACAATTTGTATTTTTCCACTATTGTCTTGCAAGGTTACAAAAGAGATTTTTCCTATATCTCTTACAGCCATTACCCTACCAGCCACTTTTACCTTGTCTTTTACTCCTTTTTCTGGTTTTAGTTTGGAATATTTTTTTTGTAATTCTAGACAAAAATTCTTTTTATTAAACCTGTTAGGATAAGGATTAAGGCCTAGTTTCCTCAACTCTTCAATTTTCCTTTCACGCTCTTTTATTATTTGATCTTCTCTTGCCATATTTATTTTAAGGTAAATTAATTTAAAAACTTAATCAATTTAATTATCTAGATAGTATTTAGATAATATTCATTCTATCAAGTTCATTTTGCAATATTATTACGCTCTGAGAGGCAAAATATGTTACAGGACCAAGAGAAACTTTATTAATTTTTAATTTTCTTATTTTCTTTAGCTCATGTCTTGGAATTCCTTCATGATCTCCAAAAATAAAAACAGGATTTTTTTTAATATTTACTTTCCTAATATCTTTTCCACAAGGATCAAGAAGATAAATATTTCTTTCTTCATTATTTAATTTTTCAATAAACTCTGAAAAACTTTTCTTTTCAATAAAACACCCAGGAAATACCTCAATTTTTCTATTTTTCTTGTATTTAAAGAGCATTCTTTTTAATAAGCCAGAAATATCTTTTTTACTTATTGTTACAAATTCATTTTTCGTGTTGGTTATTTCAAGATGTTTTGGAGGATCTGGAGGACCGTAAAAAAATAAATGCAACCTGATATTCTTACGCAAAGCATGTGAAACAAAGAAAGCCATAATTACAGTATGACAAACAATATCAAGCCTTCCAGCTTTCATCAAATCACGAAAATTGCCACTTGTTCTTGCTTTTTTTGAAAAATAAATAAATTCACGCATTTTATATTTAATAATATCTAATAATATTTAACAAAGACCTTTTTTATTTTTAATGTAATTAGGATAATTCTTTTTTTCTATTATTTTTCTAGCTTTTTCAAAATGTTTTTCTAATATTGGAAACCAAAAATCTCTAGCATCAATATCAACATTTGGAACATATAAAATTGAATTATAATCAAAATATATTCTTTCATATAAGTTAAAATTAAATTGCTTTAATTCAGTGATCTGTTCTAATTTTTTTAATTTTTCTTCTAATTGAGATAGTGACCCACCACCAGTTATGACTTGATCAAGAGAAATAATCCAATTCCGTATTTTATTTGTAGAACCAGTTATCTTAATTCGATGATTTTTTTTATCAATTTTATAAGGCATTTTTTATGTGTTATCTATTTATTATTTATTTTTATCATAAGATTTTATTTTTAATTTTATAATTCT
>CAZVOT010000125.1:1897-2585 GCA_964628775.1 Candidatus Woesearchaeota archaeon | reverse complement strand
ATATAGAAGAATTAAAGAAGGGTATATCAAAAAATAAAAAATTGATTTCTTTAATGGGTGAGGATTTCTTTGCCAAAATACAGGAGTTTTTACAAAATCAATCTATTTAACAATCATAATTTCTCTTTTTACAGCTACAAGGGAAGTTTCTCTTTTCTTGTCTGATTTTTTATTGATAAAAGAATCAACTTTATTCTGGCTTTTTTTTAGGAATTCTTCTCCAGATTCAGTAAGTAATATATCAAATACATCCATTCCCTCTTTTTCCATTTCAATAAACCTTTTATCATTAAGCTTTGAGAGTATTTCCAAAGTTTCTCTCTTATTTTTTTTTATAGATGATGAAAGAGAGGAAAGTTCATCAAACCCTTCATCAATCTGAAAAAGAGCATTCAGCAGAATATCCTCAGGCATATTAATTCTAAATTCAAAAGAACTATTTATCTTTTTCCAAAAAGGCGAAAAACTCGCCGATTTGGGCAGTCAGATACCCCAGGGTTCTTCATATTTTGTTCAGATAATCCTATGGCATATTCTTCATGTCTGCATTAATAAACTAAAAAATAAGATTTAAAAAATGCGCCGACCGGGGCTCGAACCCGGGTCGCCGGCTTGGAAGGCCAGTATCCTGCCACTAGACTATCGGCGCATACAAACATAAGTCCGAAACAAAAACTTGTTTCTTTGG
>CAZVOT010000125.1:0-1797 GCA_964628775.1 Candidatus Woesearchaeota archaeon | reverse complement strand
TCAAGCACTTTCTTTTTAAGAAAGGGCTTGTGCCTTACTAGACTATCGGCGCATACAAACATAAGTCCGAAACAAAAACTTGTTTCTTTGGGATTCAAGCACTTTCTTTTTAAGAAAGGGCTTGTGCCTTACTAGACTATCGGCGCATATAGACATTAATTTACTTACTCTCGAATTAGTAATTTAAAATAAAAACTGGCTAATTTTTAAATTCTTTCTATGCACTCAAATTATAACAACATCAATATTTGAGTCAATTGCCTCAACCATTGTCTGGAATTCAACTGGGTTAGCTTCAAGTCCAGGCAAATAATTATAATGAATAGGAACAGCTTTTTTTGGTTTGAATGAAGTTACAGCATCAGCAGCAGCCTCAGAATCCATTGTATAAGTCCCTCCAATTGGCACAAAAGCAATATCAATATTCTCTAAATTATCCATCTCAGGAATTCTGTCAGTATCTCCTGCAATATAAATTCTGACTCCTTCAATGTTTACAATAAAACCAATACCAGAGCCCTGAGGGTGATAAGGTTTTCCTATATTATAAGAGGGAAATCCTTCAATAACAACATCATCAACCTCAGTTCTTCCATTCTCATCAATAATCTGTACTTCTGCTGTGTCTTTTAATTTATCAGCAACAGACTTCGGCCCTATAATAACAGTGCTTCCTTTAACCAATTTTTCAACATTGGTGCAGTGGTCATGATGTTCATGTGTAATTAAAATAATATCTGCTTTTACTGTTGAAGAAGGAAGAACATAAGGATCAACATAAATTATTTTGCTTCTGCCTTTTATCATCAGCGAAGCATGTCCAAAATAAGTTGTAGAAACTGTTCCTTCCCTGATTACTCCGCCCGCCATGTATAAAAATAAAATATTTATACTTTATGAATTTTTACCATACCAAAATTATTCTCAACATTTATTTTTATTTTATCTGTTGAATTATCATAATTACTGCTTGCAGTTCCCAGGTTGTTTTCAATATTTCCAAAAGAATTTTTCTGTTCTATAAAATATTCTGCATTTGAATAAATATAAATTTCCAAATTGCCGAAATTTGATTTCAATTCTATCTCCTTATTGCCTATTATTTTTCCAGTATAAATTACTGCTCTGCCAAAAGCAGAGTCTAAAATCACTTTTTCAAAAAGAGCCACAGTAGATATTTCCAGTCCTCCAAATTTATTTTCAATAGCTAGTTCTTTTATTGAATGAGTTTAGAATATTAAATAGGTGGCAGTTCTGGGGAATAAGTCTTATACTCTTGGGGCTTGTAATGATATGGAAGAAAAAATTATAGGTGGTTTGTTTCTTATTCTAATAGGAGTTCTTCTGTTTTTATCACAAATGAATATTCTAGCTTTAAGTTATTTTCATTTTACCTTGATTTTTGGAATTTTCTTCTTATTGCTGTATCTTTTCCAGAAACTCTGGTTTTTATTGCTTCCAGGAATAATTTTTTTTGGAATAGGTATTATAATCCTCTTTAATTTAGGAATTTTCATTTTCATGTATCCTATAATTATAGGATTTTCTTTTCTTGCTGTTTTCTTGACAGAAAAAGATTTTGGAAAATGGGCAGTAATCCCCGCAGTTATTCTTCTTTTAGTTGGACTTTCAGGACTATTCAATCATTTTTTTGGAAAAAGTCTTTTGGGAGCGATTGTAATTTTGGCAGGGATTTATCTTCTATTGAAAAATGAATTCTAATATTCGCCGAAAATAATAACTCTTTTTTTTAGATAGTTCCTTTAAAAATATGTTCCAAGCGGTTGGCCGGTATGT
>CAZVOT010000124.1:0-2595 GCA_964628775.1 Candidatus Woesearchaeota archaeon | reverse complement strand
ATTAGTAGTAGAGTATTCCTTCCGCCAATGCCCTTTATCAAAATCTGTTATATCTTTCAAAAACTCTTTTAATTTTCTTTCCCTATTACTGCCGTTTTTATCTACAAAGATGAAGATAGGAAGTTGATTATTTTTTGCCTCATTATACTCTAATTCAACTACAGAACCCCTTCGGGGATTATTATTTGATGGAATATACCCATACCTATCTTTAAGAATTCCAATATAAATATGGCTTTTCCTTACCTCCTCTAAACATACCTCTCTCGGAGATTCTGTCCTGGCAACGAAAGACTCTGCATATACCGATTCCCAAAACCTATTTTTGTTAATAGCATCAGCAATAGCCATTCTTTCTTCTTGTAGGTCATCCATTGTTGAACTTATAAAAACTCGCAATTTTTCCATAAGTTCTATAAACTTCGTTTATTTAAAATTGACCTGAACAATTCACCAAACGCACTATTAGTAAAAGACATTGAAGTTGGTTGGTAACTATATTTCTCACTCAATAATTCAGAAAAACCCTTATAGTAAAAAGTTTTCCCTTCCTTTTCATGAAGTAAATCAAAAATATTTATTCCTTTATTATCTTTTATAAATTGACAAAGTATTTCAAAATCACTACAGCCTAAAAGATGGAATTTAAATCTATCTATATTTTCATTATGTTCTTCTGCCTTCTTTTTTAATCTTTCCTCAATAATTGACTTTATCTCCTCTTCAAAATAATACCATTCATCCAATGCAACAATTACATTATAAACTATATAATTAGGATAATGTTGTAATGGAGTGAATAACTGTCTATAAATATCTTCGGAAAGGCTATCGATATATTCTTCTAGTTTATTACCCACACAAGCTCTAGCTTCGTTACTCATAACTCTTTTTTTTACCTCAATTTGAATTACCTTGCTATCTTCTTTAATTAGATAATCAGGTCTTGGTTTGTTTTTTTTAGAACTAACATCACACTCTTCAAAACTGATTCCTGCTTCACCAATTAAATATGCAATATATTGCTGAAAAACATAGCCAAATTTTGTTGAGAATTCGTTTTTGTTCCCTTCCTCTCTAAATTTGTCCATTAATTTATAATATATTCCCTCGCTAGAAGCATAGACTAGGTCAGCAAGTGATGGTACAATATATTTCTTGTCTGGTTCTAAACTCTTTGTTTTTATAATTGGATATGACCATAGGGGGTTAAATTCATATTTATAGAGAAGGTATATTAAATTAGGAAATTTCCATTTTAGAGATTCATTCCTAAAACTTTCTACATCTATTGAATAGAGGTCCAGAAATTTATTAATTTTATCAGCCGTTAACACGCTTTTTATTACAGGAGAACCAATAGTATGATTTAACAAATTTTTTAGGCTTAAAATTTTATTTTGTAGAACAACGGCGTACATACATGTTCCTATAATCATTATATCTTGTGGAGTTAAACCAAATACCTCGTTGGACATTCGATTGATTGTATCATCTTCTCTAACTTTCATTTTTTTCAATAATATAAGATACCTCCCCATAATATGATTAAGGGGTCTGAGATAATGGAATTGCTGATTCATTGCCCTTATACACCATTTATAAGCCTGTGGATCATTAGAATTTGAGTAATGCAAATCAGTTTCGAGATGATGATAGTATATTACACTATCAGAATGACGATGAGCATCATACTTCCTATAGCTGATCTCTGAAGAAAAATTAATTAGATGCTTTGCTATAAAAGCATTGGCCTCGGTGGTAATGAGAAACCATTTATCTAAATAATTAGGGGCTTGTGGAGACAGCACAAAGACCTTTTTATGAACATAATTTTTAAGTTCAGCACTTACTCTCTGTACAAATAGCAACGCATCAACCAAATCAAAACCCGATGTCGAGTGGATGAATTTTTCTATAGGTATGGTTCCGATATCAAAATTATCCGAAGTTTTTATCTGTACCATTGTTTTTTTATGCTCCTTGCTTTTTCAGACTCCATAAATTTCCTCTACTTTTTTATCTATTTGTTTTTGAACTTTTTGAAGTTTTTGCCAGAGGTGGGATTTTTCTGATTCATCTTTAGTGGCATAGCGTTTTTTCTGGATTTTTATGGCTTGTTCAACAAGTGATTCTACTTCTTTTCGTTGGGATTCGGTAGGAATGATGATGGGAAGTATTCTAAAATCATTTAATTCGAAATTTAGACTTTGATTTATGAAATTTTTCATAAAATATGTTATGAGTTCCACATTCATTATGGCTATAAAATAATTAGGACTGCAAGAATCAACTATAGGAAAAAATGTCATAGCACCATGATCTATAACTGCAATAGGTGTAATTCTGCATTTAATAGATTCAACACTCATATTTGTTGAAGAAAAACCACCCCTAAAGTAATAATCATAACCTTGCCATCTTGCATTTTTACTTCTTTTTAACTCCTTTACAGATTTCACGTTCCATTGAACAAAGTCCTTTCGTCTCTTTAACCAACGATTTCCTTCTCTATCACCTTTTTCTAAATCAACCCATTTCCCAACCTCCAACATATCCATATATTCTTTATAGATTTTTTCTTTTATATCTATA
>CAZVOT010000123.1:0-2603 GCA_964628775.1 Candidatus Woesearchaeota archaeon | reverse complement strand
AAAAGAAGCAGAAAAAATAGGAAAAAGATATTTGAATTATGTGCATTTGGGGAATATTTGACCTCCCAAAAGTAATTTCAATCTAGGGTAACTCTTTTATACTTATTTATTTTATATAACTTAAGGTGATTATTTATGGGTTTATTTGGAGATATTGGAAAAAGTATTTTAAATAGAACAACAGATAATTTGACTTACAGGGCAACGGATACTGTAACAAATACTATTACTGGTGGTGTAGAAAAAGGAATAGGAAAAATAAAGGGCGATAAAGGTGTAGTTAAAGCATTAGAAAAATGCCCAAAATGTAAAGCTAAATTAGGCCCGGACGCAAAATTCTGTCCTGATTGTAGTTATAGATTAATTGTTGTTTGTGAAAAGTGTAATGTTGAATATCAGGTTGGAACCAAATTTTGTAAACAGTGTGGTGGCCAACTAAAGTAAATAATCTGGTGGTATAATGAATATGGTTTTTGATAATGAAACTGGACATGTAAACTTTAGTGCATCTGGCCCAAACGCATTTATAAAAAGAAAAGATGGAAAAAAAATTAGTATCCCTTCTGCAGAAATAGAAACTGACCTAATTAGTGAATTCCAAAAAACAAAAGATAATAAAAAAATTGAAAATTTTAGAAAAGACTATCCAAAACTTATGGACGGAGATACAATTATTTCCGGTGCAAAAACAAAAATTCATGTTGATATTAGCTATAACAAAGGCAAAGACAAACCAGTCGATGATTATAAGTTCAGAGCATCAAAGGGAATTTTTATGGGCCCAAATAGTGAATTACTGGTGTCTGGATTTGAGAGCTGGGACAAAACAGATACAAAAACAAAAGAAAGACACCACGGTGAACTAATAAAAAACGTAGAACTAAAAAAAGGTTTTTTTCAAATAAGTTATTCCCACACTGATGATATTTTAACAACCCCTGTTGCATTAATAAAATTTAATTTTGATGGTAGTGGATTTTTTGAGGTATCCGAAAACGCAGTTTATAGTGCCCCCACGGCATCAACATCTATTGGTGCAGGCGGAGTAGAATACACAAATAGACTAACCAAAAAAGTATTTACTGCAAAATCCAATACTTTTGAAGAAATAATTGTAACCAGAGATGGTATTTATAGAAAAGGCCTGACAAATATGGATGAAATATTCCAGAACCAGATGGCATTGCTTTCAACATTTCATCAGATGCTGACTAACTCAATACCAACTATTGATCCAACTGACTATGCTAATCAAATGAAAAATATGGGTGGTACTTTAGAGCAAGGATTAGGATCAATGGAAATGATGAAAAATATGTCTCCAGACGATTTAGTGCGGTTAATGAAACAAGGTGGGGCAGAAGTTACCCCCGAAATTATGGCACAAATGAAAGAATTACCAAAGATGTTAAAAATGATGGAAGACAAAGGCCTTATGGCAGAAATGAAAAAAGGCCTGAGCATGATGAAGGGCCTTACAGAAGGTATGGGTAATGAAAACATCGACCGATTCGCAAAAACTTTTGTGGGCGGTATGGGAAGTGTTAAAACAAAAACAAAAGAACTCACAAAAACTGCCGATGGAAAAAGTCTTGATGAAATTTTAGAACATCCCAGGACTTACAAGCCATTAACAGAAAAATTTGGTGCAGTAAAAGTAGGGTAGTGTTAAAATGGTGGCAGATAAAAAAAGTTCAAAAACAGAAAGCGATGCAGAATTCTTTGCACGTATTAACAAAATGAACGAAGATGCAATAAATAAAGTAAAGGTCGATACATCATATTCTAAAGAGATTGAGGAATTTAGAGCAAAAGGTAGGCAAGTAGGAAAGGATTTGGCAGAAATAGAAGAATGTCAAAAGATTGCAGAAGAATTCAAAGCCAATCCACCAGTTGTATTTTCAAAACATATTAACGGAATATCAGCAGAATATAAATATGAAGACAAATTCAAAACAAAAATAGATTTATTGAAAAAGCATAGTTTCCCATTTTTAACAGTAACAAAAAGTACTTCCATATCTTCGCCAACTTTTAAAGCATTTGGTAAAGCGTCTGTTAGGCGCGGTGGACAGAGAATGCCTCTTCCAGAAAGTTCTATTCCTCCTTGTGAAAGTATGGGCATGGGGAGTAGACTTATAAACAAAAATGATTCTGTTTTCGTTTTAGAAGATGGAGATATAATAGAAACAGAAAATAATTCTTATGTAACAATCAATGATTTTATTTCAAATGACAACTACAACAGAGAGGTATTTGTTTTTCCTAATTCTGAAGTTAGTTTAATTTTAACAAAAAAAGAAGAGCATCCAGAACCGGCATTTATGGATCCATCTACAGTTCCAGATGTTATTAAAAGAAATTGTTCGTCAACAGTTATAAATTATAATTTTGTTGCGGTTTCAGTGATTAAAGGAATATTCCAAATTAAAGTTTTAGATAATAACAAAAATGTAAATACTCTTCTAAAGTTTCCTTCTGGGTATCCGGATATTGAATTTTTACCATCTTCAAAAATGATGGAAAATATCCAAGATAAACTAATTGCAAAAATGC
Source organism: Candidatus Woesearchaeota archaeon (assembly GCA_964628775.1). GTDB lineage: Archaea > Nanobdellota > Nanobdellia > CAZVOT01 > CAZVOT01 > CAZVOT01. The sequence continues at coordinate 47 of CAZVOT010000123.1, read as the reverse complement.
CTGTCGCTGTTGCTGCAATGTATAATGCCAAGGTAGGCCAAAGGCAA
>CAZVOT010000122.1:0-2619 GCA_964628775.1 Candidatus Woesearchaeota archaeon | reverse complement strand
TAATCTTTGGCCTAAAATATGCTCCATGGCGAACTAAAATTCATTTAATAAAAAATTATTTATTGGGTATATGACTCTAGTTTTATTTTTAATCTCTTTTTTAACTAGATTATTATTTCTTTACTTTGGCCATCCTTCAATTACCCATGACGAGGCTGATTATTTCCTAAACAGTTATCTTCTTAACAAAACCGGTACCGACATTCTTAATCAAAAAATTTTCTTGACTTCAGGCATCTTATACGCCACATCAGCAATTCCTGTTTACTTGGGAAGTTTAATTTTTCATTTTTTTGAAAAATCGGTTATTGCCGCCCGTTTTCCCTTTGCTCTTTTAAATTCTTTTACACCAGTTCTTTTTTATCTAATTTTAAACAAATTAACCAAAAACAAAACTTTTTCACTAATTGGTTTTACTATTTTTAACTTTTCTCCTTGGTTTTCTTATCTTTCCAGCCAATCTGCTTTCGACTCGCCTATTTCTTTGCTGTTTTATCTAGCATCTTTCTATATTTTGCTAACAAAAATAAAACCCATATATAAAAATATTTTATTTTTCATATTTTCTTTTTTCTCTTTCAACTCATATATGGGAATAAAAACAAGTTTTCCTTTTTTAATCTTTACCGCTTTAATAGCCAAAACAATTCTTCAAAAAAATAAAATTAATTTAAGAGTATTAATTAAAAATTTTCTTGTTTCTTGTTCTTTGTTTCTTGTCTTATATACTTTTTCCTATTTTTCTCCAAGCTCACAACATTTTATTGGTCGTCTCAAAGAAAAACTCCTTCCTTTTAATATAAGGTTGATTTCCAATAAGGTTACTTATGAAAGATCTATTACTTCAAACCAAAATTTAGTTAAAAATCTTCTTTTTAATAAAGTGACCGCTTTTGCTACTTTATTTTCAGAAAAATATATTCAGGCTTTCAATCCATATTTTCTGTTTGTCAAGGGTGATCAGCATGTAATCTACGGTACAAATTATCTAGGTCTATTTTATCTTTTTGATTTTATTTTTTTAATGGCTGGTTTTTATTTCGCCACAAGGATTTTCTCAAAAAATCAGCTGGTTGTTCTACCTTTCTTCTTATTATTTGTGGCCGGAGCAATCCCTATTGGAATGACGATTGATACGCCCAACATCTCAATCCGAGGTTATCCTTTAATAGTCGCTTACGTTTTTTTTATTTCCGTTGGTGTTTATTATTTATTAAAAAAGTTTTCCTTAAGTTTTTTACTTTATTCAACCGCTTTTATCTTTTTCTTTAGTCTTTTTCAAGTGGTGATCAAAAACGCCTCTGCCAACCAATGGCATCTAACAGAAAAAAATCTTTCTCGAAAATTAAAATACCTAAAAGAAAAAGGCAATAAGAAAAAAATTGTTGTTTATGTAAACGAGCCAAGAGAGACATTTCTTCTCTATCTTTTTTATCAAGAAAATAATCCTCTTTTGATTAAGCGTTCAATCTTAAGTAAAAATTATTCTATTGGTAACCTAAGTTTTTCCCCTATTTGCCCACAAGAAAAAATTAACAATTATATCCAAATAATTCATTCGGAAAGATGCCCTATAAATACTGATGTTTTTAAGCCCGTTGTCTTTATTCCACCGGTCAATAATGTTTCTTCGACTTATTATTTGTTAGAATGAGATATAAATGAAAAAAATCAAGGTAATCATTTTTTTTGTCATATTGTTTGTCTTTATTTATTTAAGACTGGCTCCGGTCATCAACCAAACTGTTCCCTATACCTACGACCAGGGCCGAGATTTTATGAAAGCGGCCGAGATGATAAGGAATCAGAGGCCAACTTTTATTGGGCCCACCACAGGAATAATGGGGGTTTTTCACGGTGCCTGGTGGTTCTACCTGATTACAATTCCTTATTTGTTATTTAGGGGATTGCCTATTGGTTTTTATATCTTTATGTTGTTGATTGCCACCGGAGCCAATCTGCTTTTTGCTTTTTTTATAAAAAAAAGATTTGATGATATTTCCGCTTTGGTCTTTTTATCTATCGTCGCTTCTTCTCCCTACTTTATACCACTGGCATTCTCTGCTGGCAATAATGTTGTCGTTCCCTATCTTATTTTACTTCTCATCGTTATGATATTTAGAATTTTTGATAAAAAACAAAGCAATATTGTTTATTTCTTAATCGGACTCAGCTTGACATTTATTTTTGAATTTGAGGTGGCTTTTGGATTATTTCTGTTGCCGGTTTTTACGTTTACTTCTCTTTTATTTAGGGAGGTAAGATCCAAGCTTTATAAAATCAAAAATATTCCTTATTTAATGGCTGGTTTAGCCATTCCCCTTATTCCAAGAGCCTTGTTCGAAATCAAAAATCATTTTCTTCAAACCAAAACGCTACTTGGTTTCTTTTTAAACCCAAAACTTCATAATCCAAAACCGTTTCTTAATGTTGTTTCAGATAGGATAAGTCTTTTTGCAAATTACGGAAAAGGGTTATTTGCAGGAAATTATCCAATAGTCCTGCTCGTAGTTATTTTGGCTACTTTGTTTATCTTGATTTTTTATTCTAAAAAAAATAGATATATAGGAGCGACTAGATTTATTACCATACTCATTGCCCTCCTTTTTGCCATATCTC
>CAZVOT010000121.1:0-2646 GCA_964628775.1 Candidatus Woesearchaeota archaeon | reverse complement strand
GAAGAGAAGAAAGACAATCAAGCTCGTCATTAAGAATAAGAAGATTCTCTTCATTTTTCCCCAATTCTCCTAACCTATCATATAATACCATAAAGATTAGAAGAATGCAAGGGAAAGAATGAGGAGGTTAAATTTTAGTCTTTGGGGCATAAAAGTTGTGAAGCTGAGAGGAGGGGACGAAGACTGAGGCAGAAGTGCAAGCCTTAGCCTGCAGTCCCCTCGTCTGCTCTCCACCAAACGCAGGATTATAAACCAAAATGAGAATTTTCAAAGACTTGACAAAACTTAAAAAATGCTCTAAAATTAGAAGGCTTGTTCTTCAATTATCTGTTAAAATGTGGGAAGAACCAAGTTTTTATAGATAAGCCCAGAAAATACACAGGCAAAGTTTTATCTTAAAGAAATTGAAAGGCTAAAATGAAAATAGCTATCATAAATCCACCTGATATTGGAGTAAGGTCAAAGGATTGGTTTTCAAAAACACCTTATCTTGGAATAGCATATATTGCAGCTTTTCTTTATAATAATGAATTTGATGTAAAGGTCATTGATTGTAAATTGCAGAATATAACTCTTAGAAAACTATTCAATATCTTAACCATAATTAAACCTGATATCTTATCTTTTTCACTTACTACTCCTGATATTCATAAAGTCCATCTTTTTTGCAAAGATATTAAAGCAAAAATAAAAGATACAAAAATAGTGGTAGGAGGACCACATCCAACCGTAATGCCGTATCAAACACTCAAGGATTATGAAGCTTTTGATATAGCTGTTGTGGGAGAAGGAGAAATAGTATTTAGTAATGTTGTATCTGCTATTTTAAATAATATATGTTTGGAAAATATCAAAGGAATTAGCTTTAGAAATTCTTCAGATATTATTGTTACTGAAAAGAGGGAAGAGCTAAATCTTGATTCACTTCCTTTTCCTGCCTGGGAATTATTTCCTAAAGCAGACACTTATCCGGTATTAATATCAAAAGGATGTCCGCACAATTGTGTTTTTTGTTCACTGGCAAGGACAAAGATAAGAAGAAGAGAACCACAAAAAATAGTTGATGAAATACTTTATCTTATTGATAATTTTAAGGTCAAGAAAATTAACTTTTCGGAGGAAAATTTTGGAATAAACCAGGGAAAAACGCAGGAATTACTAAACTTAATGATTTCAAATAAAATCCATACAAAGATAAAATGGAGATGTATTACCAGGGTAGACATATTAAAGCATTTAATGAATCAAAAAATACTTCAATTAATGAAAGATGCAGGATGTGAAGGAATAGCACTTGGGATTGAATCGGGAGACGAAAGGATATTGAAGCAAATAGGTAAAAATACAAATATAAATACAATCAAGGAAGCAATTGATATTACAAAAAGATTTAAAATTGATGTTTCTGCACAATATGTAATAGGTCTGCCTTACGAAAACCTCAACAGTGTTAATAGTACAGTAGATTTGGCAGTAAAATTAAACTGCAAGTTCACCAATTTTAATCCCCTTGTTCCCTATCCAGAAACACAAGTATTTAAAATGGCAGAATATGGAGAAGGAGAATACAACTTTTTATATAAAACAAAAAAAGAAATAATAGAAAATATTGAAGAGTGCATAGAGCTAAAAAATTTAAAAAAAGACCAGCTAAGAAAAATTCCATTTTTGGCAAAACTAAAATTTTATTTGTATAACCTCAGGATATTTGAACTTATTGTATTTTTATGGGAACATAAAGTACCATTAGCAAAATTTATGTTAAAAAAGGTTCTGTTGTTAAAATGAAAATAAAACAATTAATAAAAGATAGAAATTTTTATTATCAAAAACTAAAAAGGAACATTTTTAACTTTCTTATGAAAAAAATTCCTTTTTATTCATTTGTAAATCTACAGGAAGTTGCATTACTTTTAACTTTCAAATGTGAATTATCCTGCATTATGTGCGGACATAGAAACAATTCTGAAATCTATAGAAAGCTAGTAGGGCAAAGTGTTTTAGATGCAGAACTTAGTTTAGAAGGCACTCGTGAGTTTATAGATTATGTTTCAAATTTTTCACCTGATTTTATACTTACTGGAGCAGAGCCACTGGAAAACAAAGATTGTATGAACATTGCCAGGTATATTAAAAGTAAAGGAGCAAACATTGTTTTACAGACTAATGGGTTATATCTTAGTAAGTATATTGGTGATATTGTGAAATACATTGACCGGGTGCAAATTTCTCTGGATGGAAATGAAGAAACAAATGATATTATTAGGGGAAGGATGGGATTGTATAGGATAGTAGTAGATACAATTAAAAACATCAATTTGCTTAAAGAAGAGAAAAAAACAAATAAACCTGTAGTTGATATAAATTTTACAATAAATGACATAAATTATAAATTATTAAGTAAATTCCCGCAACTAATGGAGGAGGAAAATTTGCAGATAGAAAGAATAATTTTTAGACATTTATTTATGTTAAAGAAAGAAATCATAGAAAAAAGTAAAATTGAAGTAAAAAAAGGGCTCGGCATTGATATAAAATATTTTCCTGCCTTCCTATATTATTTTGATGGTGAAAAATATGTTCCCAAGGACCTAAATTTACTGGTTTCTGAAATAAGTAAGATAAAGTCAAAAAAGTATAAAAATT
>CAZVOT010000120.1:0-2658 GCA_964628775.1 Candidatus Woesearchaeota archaeon | reverse complement strand
GTCCATTGTATTTCTAGAATATCCTTTGTTATTTAAATTTTGTTTTATTTTGAATGAAGCTCCCACCCGATGCAGAGCATCGGGGTAAATTCTCTAAAAATATATTTTTTATATTCAATAGAAGAGTACAATTTTTTCTGTAAAAAACCATTTCAAAATTGGATCTGCGGTTTTACTGGAAACAATAATATGATTTTGGTATTTCCCCCGTCAGTTATTGAAAAATTAACAATTCACAAAAAAGAGGATGTTTCAAAGATAATTGCCCACGAATTGTCGCATATAATCTATGGATATACTATGAAGAATTGTTATAATCTATTTGATGAAGCAATTGCTGTATTTACAGCAAAACAAAGAATTTTTAATAATGAAGAGATAAATTTGGAAAAAATTGATATTTTCAGAAAAGACTTGGATTTTTTATACAAAGAATCCCCGAAAATAATAAATTACTTAATTTTAAAATATGGCAAAGAGAGATTATTTGATTTTTTTAAGTCAATATCTAATGAAAAGTAAAAATCTTCATAGATTATTGTGTTAGTATTTAGGATTTTTACTCCAGAAAATGGATAACCAATTAATTCTAAGTATAAAATCCATTTTCTTTGAATCAAAAGAAAAAATTACTTCTATATTCAATGAAATGTTTGTGTAATATTTTAAATATTTAAATAAATCTTTTTCCAACCTCTCCTGAATAATCCCAAGAAATTAAACAAGAATCTAAATATTATTTTAAACACAGCTGAAAGAGGTTTTAATGAGATATCTCCTCTAAAAAACATTTTTGTAAAAAGAAAATTTGATTTTATTACTGTTTTAACTAAACAAACTATTTTTTAATCCTTCTTTTTATCCTTAAAATTAAAAGCATCTTTGGAGGTTTTTCTCCAAACATTCCTTTTGTTTTAAAAAGAGTTGATTTGTTGATTTCCATTTCATTTTTTATTTCTTCTCTTTCTTTTTTTGTTTTTGCTGATTTTAGTTTTTTTTCAAGAAGTTCTTTTTGTTTTTGGTATCTATCATAATTTTCTATGATGCCTCTTTATTCATCATCAAACTTCTTTGGTTTTTTTAGAGACAAAATTAAGGAGAGATTGTATAGTAATCTTCTAAATTTGATATAGTACCATAACTTATTTGATAAAAGAACATTACTCAGTAAAGTATCCTGGTATTCTTCTTCATCTAATTTTTTTATTTTTTTGTTTATTTCTTCTTTCTGTTCTTTTGATTTTGTTTTTTTTAATTTTTGATTTAAAGATTTTATTTCATTTTGTAGGAGAGTTATTTTTTCTCTAAATTCTGCGATTGTGTGTTTTATCAAATATTTTATGATTTGTTTTTTTACTTTGTCTTGGAATTCATTTTTTTCTGTTAATTCCTCAATAAAATCTTTTAATTTACTTATTAGAGAAGTTTCCTGCCATGGATGAGGAGACATTTTTCTAATTAAATTTTCTTGAATCTTCCTAAATTGCTTTTTAAATTTGATTATTTCTGTTCTTGTTTTAGCATTATAAAGATTATGTAATATTTCCATTTGTTTTTTGATAAGAATATCCCTATTGCCTCTATTTTTCTCTATAAAAATGCCTATTTCATCTTTAGAATTTCTTTCCATCTATCTCCACCTTCTCTAAACTAATCTTGTAATGATTATATAGTTTTTCATAGTTCTCAATGAATTCCTTAGATTTCTTTGAATTGATTTTTTTAATTTCATCTAATAAATCATCAATCTTTTGAGTATATTCTTTATCTCCTATCTCTTCTGAGTAAATCATTGCTTCTGCTATTTTTGGAAGAGTTTCTGGATTTACTTCAAGTATTTCACTGATGGTTTTTGATTTATCTTTAAAATTATCAAGAGGTTTTATTTTTTTATAAAAATCATCAATATACCCATCATAATTATACAAAGTTCCTTTAATGTAATCCTCAATATTTGACATCTTGAATTTTTTTAGGGATTGGAAAAGATTATCAACTAAATCCTGAAATTCATTGTCTACATATTTATTAACAAAGATTTTATTTTTCCTTATTAAGAATTCTATCTAATTTGATTCTTATTCTCAAAGCAAGCGGGAGTTTTGGAGGTTTTTCTCCTATCATCCCTTTTGTTTTAAAAAGAGTTGATTTGTTGATTTCCATTTCATTTTCTATTTCTTCTCTTTCTTTTTTTGTTTTTGCTGATTTTAGTTTTTTTTCAAGAAGTTCTTTTTGTTTTTGGTATCTATTATAATCCCATTTTACACTTTCTTCTATTTCTTTGTTTAGAAGTTCCTCCTGTCTTTTTTCTTTTGGAGATAGTTTCTTAATATCCTCTTTGATTTTTTTAGTTTTATCTATGGACCATTTTAAAAATTCAGCATGTCTCCTCTTTTGTTCATTTTTTATTTTTTTATTATCATCCATTAAAGGACACCTCTTTTATTGTTTCATCATAAAATCTAAATATACTTTCTAAGTCTTCTATGTAATTATCTAACTCTCCTGAATTTTTATTGCTTTCTATTAAATTATTTATAGAATAAATTAAATCATCAAATTTAGAAAATATTTCTCCACTTTTTGAATAATCCGAGAAAACCTTCATTTCTGCTAATTTTGGAATTACTTCTTTGCCATTTTCAAATTCATCTATTA
>CAZVOT010000119.1:0-2680 GCA_964628775.1 Candidatus Woesearchaeota archaeon | reverse complement strand
GATCTTCCTTGCAAACAGAATTAAAAGAAGGATACATCGGACCCAAAAGCCAATTTATAGCATCAAATATATTACTTTTACCAGTACTATTTGCGCCAATAAAAGCATTTAATCCTTGCGAAGGCTCAAATTCTAAATGCTTTATGCTTTTATAATTATCAATTGTGATTTTAGTAATTTTCATAATTTTCGTCAATTAAAACACTTGCACTTTTTATTATATCCTTGTATACTAAAATTAGCAAATGTTTAAATATCACTAAACGCATGAATCAAATAATTTTAGATACAATAAGCAACCAGACAAGTCATCAAGATCAGTTATCTTATCAATTAAAAAAGGATAATGGGGTCTTTTTTACTAACGAAATAAAAATCATTGACTCCATTCTTGATATTATCGAATTTAATAATGGAATTATAAACAAAAAAATATTAGAACCGGCGGTTGGTAATGGAATTTTTTTGTTAAGAACGCTTGAAAGAGTATATCAATATTACCCAGACAAAGAAAAAATTCAATATTTTATTGAGAATGGTTTATATTTCATTGATATCGATCCTGAAATGATAAACAGGACAAAAGAAAATATATCAAATTTATATGAAAGTTTTTTCGATGAAAAATATAAAGGTAGGTTCAATGCCTTTACATATGATTTTACTGAAAAAGTAAAAAATGATTTTACTTTATTCAACGAAACAAAAAATAAAGACCTAGAGCTTCTTTTAAAAAACATCGATTATGTTGTTGGTAATCCTCCCTATGTGACATTATACGGAAGAAGAGACCGAAAAAAAAATGAGATGCAAAGAATAAATTATTTAAGTCAGTATAGACAATTCCCAAAAAGTTTAAAAAACGGAAAAATAAATTATGTAATGCTTTTTCTTGAACATAGCTTGGATTATCTTAAAAAGAATGGAAAACTCGCCTTTGTTATTGATATTTCCTTTTTCGAAACAGCCTACAAATATACTCGGAAATATCTATTAGAAAATACCAAAATCAATACAATAGAAAACAATATTTCAAATTTCGATGGTGTCGCAAGTGGACAATTGATAATAAAAGTTGAAAATAATCTTGATAAAAAGAATGTTGTGAAAGTGAAAAATTTTTTCACCGAAGAAACACAAGAAATTAATCAAGCTGATTGGCTGAACGAAAATGATGAATATAAATTTAGGCTCACTTTCTCAGATATTACTCAAAATATTTTAGATAAGATTAGTAAAAAATCACCCAGAACCCTCAAAAACCAATTTCCCAAAAAAGAGCTTAGAACATGTGCTATGTTGCTAGATATGGAAAACAAATTTGTTAGCACGGAACAAGAAAATAAAAGGGGTTGCAAAAACTATAAATATTACCAAGGATCTAAAGCACTATATGATAAATATTGCATTCCTTTTTCTGATAAATATTTTTATTATGACAAAAAGCTACAAGATAAAATTAACGATGATTTAAAAGAAGAGCTTATTAAAAAAGGAATAAAAAATAAAAAAAGAATTGGATTTGGTGATTTTTTGGTATATGACAATCCCAAAATATTCATAAGACAATCCGCTAAGGAAATCATTGCTATTTACGACGAAAATCCAAGTTCTGCTAATAATAGTTTATATGTGTTTTCTTTGAGAAAAGGAGATAATAAGACAAAAAAATACCTTCATTTTTTGTGTGGTTATTTGAATTCCATGATTTCTACTTTTTATGCACAAAAAATGGAAATTATTCGCTATAGAAAGGGCAAACAGCCACAAATAAAAATTTCCGATTTATATTCTATGCCGGTTCCTGATGATATTAAACTACAAGAAAAAATTTGTAATATTGTTGAAAAAATCTATGAAAACTGTACGGACAAGAATGAGTTAGAAAATAAACTTAACCAGTTGATTTATGAATTTTATAATTTAAACGCAAAGGAGATCGTTTTTATAAATAATTCTATTTCAGATTTTCTAAAATCTTAGTTTCAGATTCTTTATTCTTTTTTAATAATATTTTTTCTTCTTCTGACAAATTTTTCAAAGCCTTGTCCGAAATTTTTATTTGTCGTTCATGTGATTCTTCAATTTTCTTTACTAATAGTTTGATAAAATCTTCCCTTGTGCGATATTCCGGTATTGCTGACATATTTACCTGCAATTGATTTTTAGGATTTCTTCGAAAGGTATGATTGATATCTTTCAAAAAATAAGATTTTGCATAACCACTATTTATTTTTACAAACTTTAATCCCTTTTTCGTTTCTTCGTAAAAAACATAAACATAAAGGAGATAAAAATTACCTTCCTTGATAAACCTAACTATTTTGTTTGGAGTCCCAATGTCGGGATTACTATCTTTGCCAGACGTTTTTAATGCCTTAAAATCAATCCAAACTATTTCCTGAAGATTATTTAAACAAAAAACTGTCTTGGCATCCCATGGATTTTTTGTAGCACCCTGAGGTGACTTTTCAGATTTCGTAAAAAATTTATTACTTTTTGTATACTCAACAAATTTATCTTCAAGGAAATCGCTTATTTCTGCGCCTGCTCGTGATTTGGCTGATATATTAAGTTCCTGAAAATCATTTATTATTTTCAATATCACTTTGTCCATTTCATTAATAATAAGATTTTCGAAATTTTTTATATTCATACTTATAAATTATATAAAAGTTTA
>CAZVOT010000118.1:0-2757 GCA_964628775.1 Candidatus Woesearchaeota archaeon | reverse complement strand
ATTAATAAAATTAGGCTGTAACACCTGCGAAAATTATGAAGAAGCATTGCAGAATAACTCAGCTTGTCTAAATGAACCAGCAGTTCTCTATGATAATACTCACGATAAAAGATATGTAACTCTATTAATAGCAGGAGATACAAAAAAATTATTTAGCAATATTCTAATGGCAAAACCAATAATAAAACCAGATACAAACCAAGATACAGGAGAAGTCTGGACACCAAATCCAACTCTTGCCAATGAAAGCACAAAAACAGTTCTTTTTGAACCTATTTTAAGATAAAAAAATCAGTAAATACAAAACATATTAGAAGCAATACCCATAAAAAATTATAAAATCAGCAATTTATATTTAATACTGTGAAAATCACAAAAAAAGCAGTTGTTCCAGGAGCCCTGATAATGCTTCTCTCAACAGCAGTTATTCTTCTAGTTTTCTTGAATGTCTCAGTAATGGGAACATCCAGCACAAATTCTTATGTTGCTCAAAGCCAGTTTGATTCTTTTGCAGTAAAACTAAAAAACAGCTATTATTTAATGCAGTATGTAGACAGGTACATTCTTCCAAAAGGTTATATGATAGCCCAGTTTTATTTCCCTTCCTCACAATGCTATCAGGATACAAATCAATTATGCGAAGTAGGAGCAAAGTACGATGAAAAAAATAAAATATGTTATAAAGAACCCGAATTTTTAGGAAACTTGAAAATAATATCTGATACAAATCAATATTCCTGCCAGATTAAGCAGGTAGATAAAAATCTAAAATTAGGTATATTATATGATTTCGGAGATGGAGAAAAATTGTATTCAAAAGAAGAATTAAAAAAAAATTTATTGTATGCCTGTCCTGAAGGATATTCTTTTGTAGAAAATAACAATAGATATTGTGAAGCAGAACTTATTTTTAAAGGGACAAAAGAGGAGGTTCTTTGGGAAACGGGCTATTTAATAGAAAATAAAGAAGGGTATAAAAATGGGTATTATACATGTCCATTTTCTCCAACATACCACAGTTTGAGTTTAGATTATCCTGATTCGGATAAATGGCTTTGTATGTCTGCTTTTATAGTGCCTACAAATCAAAGATGTTCTTTTGATACATCTAGAAGATATACATACGATTCAGATAAAGATACTTGTTTTTATTTTTTATCTTCTCAAACAGATTTTGACTGCTCAAAATACAATGACGGAACTCATGAATATTTTATTCATAATTTCATTTCTAACAATATATACACATATACAAATGATTTTTCAGCATGTTATTATGAAACAACTATGGGTTGTACGGGAGAAATAATATCGGGATTTTGTTCAACACTTAAGGTAGGTCCTGTATGTCCAAGTAATTTAGAACCCTCCTATTTATTTCTTTCTTCATCTTCTTTACAGCCAATATGCATAAAACATTTTGATACTTTTGAATGTAAGCTTGATGGAGAAGAAAATTTCTATCTTGGAAAATGTACAAAAGAGCCCCTTTTAGTTGAAGGAGAGTGTATACTTGAAAATACCTGCGAAGATAGTTATACATTCAATATTAATAGAAATAGATGTGAAAAAGAGCCGGCTCCAACAACAGCATGGTTCTATGACTACTGCAAATCAGGGGCTTCTTGCGAAAATTCTGCATGTCTGTGCTTAATAACCACATCAGGAACACCAGAAAAACTTTCAAGTAAATCAGATGGATTTACAAATTTAATTACAAGTTTACAGAAATCAAATACTTATTTATACACAAAAGAAAAAACAGCATATTATCCTGTATTAGAAAGGGATTCTTTAAATCTAATGTCTCTAACATCTTCATTTACAAAAAGTTTTTTTGATACTTATTATGTTCTTCCAAAGATAATATCCTGCCAAAGAATATCATCAACAGAAGAACCTCTTACATTAATGAAAATTGATGAAAATGGCAACGAAAAACTTCTTTTCTTAATTGAACAATGCACAAAATTATCAAGTATAACCATGGGGTCAGCAGAAGCACCAAACCAATACATAAATTGGAAAACAGAACAGAACTGCACAGATTAATCTATAATTCTTTCTAATTAAAAAAAATATATCTAAAAATTAATTTATGCCTCATTAAAAATTTATAATTTAGTAATTCATCATAAAATTATTATGAAAAAGTCTCAGTTAGAAATGACAAGCATAATTCTTTTAATTTCTTCAGCAGGTTTTTTCATTTTGGCATTTGTCGGCTCCAAATATATCTCAGCCCCATTTCTTGAAAAATTCAAAAACCCAACTCTTTTTGCAAGCCAGATGACGTCAATATACGAAACAGTTATCCAGCTTCCTCAGGATTATAACATCTTATGGCTTCCAGCAAACTGCGTCTGGAGAAGTGACAGTGCAGGAAAAGGAGGCAAGTATTCCTTTGACTGTGGAGGCAATATCTTTTTCTACAAAGAGAATATTTCAGCAGAGAAATACATAGATGCAGCATCAGTTGACTTGTCTTTTTTCTGTCCATTAAATCAAAAATGTCTCCCAACCCAGACAAAAAGTATGTGGTTAGATACTCACTATTCTTTTGTAGATATTTCTGCAGATTTAAGTTATACAGAATGCAAGTATCCTCAATATGTAAAAACATTTTTAGATACAAATGACTGTCCAATATCAACTTTAAATACAATTAATTCAAATTGTCTTCTTGATGTTTCAGAGTGGGGCAATTCACCAGAACTAAAATCAATGTGTTTTTCAAAATCCTGGGAGCTTCAAGCA
>CAZVOT010000117.1:0-2788 GCA_964628775.1 Candidatus Woesearchaeota archaeon | reverse complement strand
GCCATTGTTGCATCAAGTATGATTACATATACTATGTGGACCGGGAATGTTTTTTCTAATTTTGGATTTTCTTTTTTTGACAGTTCTACAACTGCAGGGGTTGGTGTGCCTGGTGTTGCATTTATTCCTGCTAATATAAGACAATTACTCGGAGCCTGCTGTTTTATTTTTGTTTTCTATAAATTATGGAAGTTATCAAAAAAAGATAATGTGTTTGAAGCAGGTTCAATGAAAGATTATGCAGTAATTGGTGCTGCTGGAATTGCAGGTTATTTACTTTTTAATCCAAAAATAGGTGTTTCTACAACACCAAATGTAATTTATACTTTAATGGGAATTGCAGGGCTTTTTTTGTTCTTTAAATTCGGCGGGAACAAGCTTGGAGAGATGTTTAAGTTCGGAGGAGGAGGTCAGGGCAGTGACCACCGAGGAGACGGAAACAAAAAAAAGAGTTCAGATAAAAAGAAAGAAGAACCTAAAGAAACCCCCAGCCAAACACCAAGTAAAACAAAAGAACCTGAAACTGTTTTAGAAGCTGTTAAAATGATTGGAGATTCTTTGAAGGATTCACAATCTCTTGTAAATCAAATACTTGACTACAATAAAAAAATTTATGATTTACTTGAAGATGCAGCCAAAATTGCGGAAAAAGAGATTAACTCTAATTTAAAACCTCCAATATGCGACTTACAATATGGTAAAATACCCAATATAAGCAGATTTCACGGCGACACTTGGCAGGGAAACAGAGACAAACTTTTTGTTGAATACAAGAATGCACTGTCAAAAGTCATATTTTCCATAGATATACTTTTTTATAAATTACAGGCAGTATTTCAAGAACTTGACTATGATTTACAAATAGAAGTTGATTCTGAAGTAAAAAAAAGAAAAAAAGAACTAAGAGATAAAATATTGAGTTATATTGATTTATATCCTTATTCAAAGAAAGAAGAAAAATTACCTCCTCAAAAAAAGAAGGAATCATTTTACTTTACAGATGATACTTTTCCAGATAGAGAAGCAGGAAAATTATCAATACTGAAATTTAATCTGTTAAAATGTTTATCAATTGCAGGAAGTCCTGAAAGCAATAAATTAAATCCAAGAATTTTTAATAGAAATGATATTTATTTTAGAAAATTAGAAAACAATAAACCTTCTCTAAAAGAAGTAAAAGCAAGTGAATTATCCCACGATGCAGACATTTTTGGAGAAGAGCCTTTTGATAGATGTATAAAAGAAACATTAACTTATGTCAGCAATATAAATAACAACAAAAAGATGAATGATTTTTGGATAAATAAAGATGGAAAATGCAAATTAACATCTCATAATTCTGAAAGCATGGGCTCAAGCAAAAGAAATTATGGTTTAAAAACAATAACTGGACAGGTTTGGCATTACTTTGCTTCAATTGGTTTTTTTGACAGATGGGCTGAAAGAACAAGCAATGTTAAAGATATATATGTGATATTTGAAATAATAAAAAAATTTCTTTCAAGAGAGAAGAGCGGTCTTGTATTTGTTAAAAACACACTTATAACCACAGAAAATGAATTCAAAAAACTTGAGAAATTCCTTGACGAATATGTAAAATTAACAGTAGAAGAAAGGCAAGTAATCGAATTCAAAAGATTTGGGGATTATTATTACATTGCAATAGGTTTTGATGAAAAAAATATTTTTACGATTAAAATAACTGAAGTAGATAAACTTGATGATAAAAAAGATGTTAAATACTTTATTATTACTTTTGATAATGAATTAGAAGAAAAAACTTTAATAGAAAATTTAAATAAAAATACCTTCCAAACCTTAGGAGACAATAAGGACATACGCTACAGTGAAAATGGAAAAGTGTGTTACATTGCTTTTGATAAAAAAACCATTAAAAAATCTGACCAATTAAAAAAATTAAAAATATCTGCTAAAAAAGAAAATCAAAAGGAAGTTGAATTGGGTACTGGAGTGAATTCTTAATGGTAGCAACAACAGCTGAAATTTCAAATGTTATAGAAACATGGAAAAAATATTATAATTCAAAAGGCATAGTCCTTGGAAACGAACTTGATAATTTGGATTTAAATAAAATTGATGCGAATACTAAAATTAAAGGATTTTCAATAATTATTATAAAAGCTGATGAAGGTTTTGATGATGCAACAAAGTGGAGCCCCTTTGTTCTCGGGAGAATTAATTCCTATTTACGAGATATAAAAGATGGAGAGATTACCGCATTAATTATTTTTAAAAAAGATAACGACTGTTCTGCTATTTCAAAAATAGATTATGAAACTAAAAAAATAACTCTTATAAAAAATAATAAAAAAGGAGAGAAGCAAATTGAAAAATCTTCGTTTGAAAATGGAGAATTTATAATAATTTTAAAAGATGAAGAAGAAAGAATTAGTGCTGAAAAACCAATAGAAACTAAAAAAACAAAAGAAACAGAAACAGATGAATTCTCTGCTTATGCTTATTTTCATCCAGATACAGGTGTTTTGTCTGTTACAATAACTCCTAAAAAAGAAATTAAAGAACTGAAATTTGAATTTGATAGTAATAAAACCACTTTTTTTGATAATTTTTCAATAATAAAAACAAAACAAGACAATTCCCTTGAAATTGAAACAAAAGAATTAACAAAGTCAATAACTCCTGAAAAAGAAAAAAAAGCAGAAGTACTTTTTATAATAAAATCTAGAAAATCGGATGTTTCTCTTAAACTAAATGGAACTGAAATACTTATTTATTCATACTCTTTTAAAAAAGGATTTTTTGGAAA
>CAZVOT010000116.1:0-2841 GCA_964628775.1 Candidatus Woesearchaeota archaeon | reverse complement strand
TATAATATAAGCACTATCTCAAATCAAAAACCTTTTTAAACTTATTTTCTTTTGCTAAGTTTCATATGCATCCATTTATAGACAAAAAATTATGCAATAACTGCGGACAATGCCTTTTAATATGTCCAAATAATGTTTTCTGTGAGATTAACGGAGAAATAGTTGTAAAAAATCCAAAAAACTGCCTTGAGTGCAGAGCATGTGAAATGAACTGCAAAGAAAAGGCAATAACATTAAAAGAAGAGGTAAAAAAACAATGAAAAAAGGAGATTTCATAAAAATTGATTTTACAGCATCTATAGTTGATACAGGAAAAGTATTTGATACAACAAAAAAAGAAACAGCAGAAAAGAATAATTTAAACCCAGAAGCAGAATACAAGCCCACAGACATAATTGTAGGAGAAAGATTTGTAGTTTTAGGATTAGATGATGAATTATTAAATCATAATGTAGGAGAATCCTTTGAAATAGAAATTCCACCGGAAAGAGCATTTGGAGTCCGCCTCCCTTCTTTTTTAAGACTCCTTCCAATGTCAGACTTCAAGAAAAAAGATATCTATCCTTACCCAGGACTCACCCTTAATGTAGATGATTCTTTTGGAGTTGTAAGAAGTGTTTCAGGAGGAAGAGTAACAGTTGACTTCAATCATCCGCTGGCAGGAAAAAAAATAAAATACTCAGTAACAATCTTAGAAAAAATAGAAAAAAAAGAAGAACAAGCTAAAGTTCTAACATCATTCTACGGCATAAAAGATGCAGAAGTTAAGTTAAATGAAAATAAATTAGAAATCACAACAAAAACAAATATCCCAAAAGTAGTAAAAGATGTCATTATTGATTCTATGAAAAAGAATTTAAACATTCAAGAAGTTAACATTACTGAAACATCAAATAAAACCGAGGACTAAAAAATATGGATAACTTCAACCCCTTCTCATCAAGTATACAGCAAAAACAAGAAAAAATAGAAGCAGGAATAAAGAGTCCAAAGCCCGAAATTTCAAAAACAAGGGATATTGATGAAGAATTAGAAGAGATTCTATCCCAGAAAAGAGCATCAATAAAAGTAGTAGGAGTAGGCGGTGCAGGAAATAATACAATAACAAGAATGAGCGAAATAGGAATAACAGGAGCAGAATTAATTGCAATAAATACAGATGCTCAGGATTTATTATGTTCAATAGCAGATAAAAAAATTCTAATAGGAAAAGAATCAACAGCAGGACTTGGAGCAGGTGCAAATCCAAAAGTAGGGGAAGAAGCAGCAAAAGAATCCGAAGCAGAAATAAAAAAAATCCTGACAGGAGCAGATATGGTTTTTGTAACCTGCGGACTTGGAGGAGGAACAGGAACAGGAGCAGCACCAATAGTTTCTTCAATTGCAAACAAGATGGGCTGCCTAGTAGTCGGTGTAGTCACTCTTCCATTCGCAATGGAAGGTTCTTTTAGAATATCAAATGCAACAGACGGGCTTGAAAAAATGCAGTCATCAGTAGATACTCTAATAGTAATCCCAAATGATAAACTGCTTGAAATAGCGCCGGACTTGCCTCTTCACACAGCATTTAAAGTAGCAGATGAAATCTTGACAAATGCAGTAAAAGGAATAGCAGAACTGGTAACAAAACCAGGACTTATCAATCTTGATTTCGCAGATATAAGAGCAATAATGTCTGACGGCGGTGTAGCAATGATTGGTGTTGGAGAATCTGACACAGAACACAAAGCAATAGAATCAGTAGAAAAAGCAATCAACAATCCTCTCTTGGATGTAGATATTCAAGGAGCAAAAGGAGCATTAATTAATGTAATCGGCGGGCCTTCAATGAGTCTGGAAGATGCAAGAAAAATAGTCCAGACAATTTCAGAAAAACTTGATGATAATGCAAGAATAATCTGGGGAGCAAGGGTTTCAACAGATTTAGGCGACACAATAAGAACAATGTTAATAGTAACAGGAGTAGAAAGCCCTCAGATATTCAGTCCAAGAAAAACAGTATCCAACCAAAGATTAACAAAAATTGAAGAAGATTTAGGAATAGAGTTTTTAAGATGATAAACATAAAATCAAAATTATCAGAGTACTGGAGAATAATAAAAATATCTAGAAAGCCGACAGGCAAAGAGTTTAAAAATATAATGAAAATAACTGGTGGTGGGCTATTGTTAATCGGTTTTATGGGTTTTTTAATACAAATCATTTTTAGTGTATTATCCCCATAAAAATCATAAATTCAATTTTCGTTGCTGTCAAAAATTCGTTGTTTTGAGAGTATCTAACGATTTTTTTTGACAAATAGAAACCCTTTAAAATATATCAGCAAATAGAAACCCTTTAAAATATATCAGCAAATAGAAACTCTTTTAATATAATACTAACGTGATAATAATATGGCAATATTTATTGTAAGAACAACAGCAGGAAGAGAAAAGCAGGTAATAGACAGAATCTACTCAAGAGTTACAAGAGAAAAAGAAGCTGTTATAAAAGCAGTATTTAGTCCTCACGAAGTTAGAGGATACTTCTTTATAGAAGCAGACAACAGAGATGAAGTATTAAAAGCAATAAGCCACATAACTCACGTAAAAGGAATAATCCAAAAAGAAGTCACAATGAAGGAATTAGAACACTTCTTTGAATCAACAGCAGTTCAGGTAAATATTCAGGAAAAAGATATAGCAGAAATAATCTCAGGACCATTTAAAGGAGAAAAAGCAAAAATCAAGAGAGTAGACAAAATAAAGGAAGAATGTGTAGTAGAACTTTTAGAAGCAGCAGTGCCAATTCCAATAACAGTAAAAATAGATTCAGTCAGAGTTATTAGAAGAGAAGAAACAG
>CAZVOT010000115.1:0-2915 GCA_964628775.1 Candidatus Woesearchaeota archaeon | reverse complement strand
GATTATAATAAAAATAAAGTAATTATTAAAATTATCTTTTTTATAAAAAAAATAGGCAGGAATTTCCGAGTCAGCCAAACTTAAATTAATTTTTTATTCAAAGAAAATGGGTTCATACCCCGCAGCTTGCTGCGATCCATTTTCTGGAGTAAAAATCCCTCAATGCCCCGCAGCTTGCTGTAGGGATTTTTACTTTTCTTTTATTTTAATTTTTCACTGCATTCATTAAACCAATTAAACCAAAAATAACAATAGAATAATCTGAAGTTAATTCAATTACAAAATTAATACTTTTATTTTTTCCAAACTCTCCCATTATGGGCTTGAAGGTTATACTTGGATATTCTGGCGGAATACCAATAAACCTTTTTTGGAAAGACCAGATTCTTTTACAAAAAATATAATCTGCTCTAAAGATAATGGCGCTGGGAGCAGGATTTGAACCTGCGCCAGCTTGCGCTGACTGGTTTTCGAGACCAGCACCTTAGTCCACTCGGTCATCCCAGCATTTAGGAATATTATAACGAAATAATCTTTTTGTATTGCAAAGCAATACAGCACCTATGTTTCTTTGGGTGCACACTTTCTTTACAAAAGAAAGGGGCGTCTCACTTTGTTATCCCAGCATTATAATTATTAACAATTAAATAGTTAGAATTTTAATAATTAATTATTATTCCGAATCTTCTTTTTTCATATTTCTAAAGAGCAATAACAATTCATTCTCTGTTTCTTCTATATCTTTGCAGAATTCACTTTTTTTGAATAACTGGCAGTCTTTGCAGAGTTCCGGAGGGCATTTGGGCTCTTCTATTATTTCCGGGCAATCTGGAAATAATTTGATGCAGTTAGGGTATTCATTAAGGGATTTCTTGTCATTTTTTGCCTTATTTACAGAAATCTTCCTAGATTTAACCTTCTCATGCCATGATGTTTTTCTGCTTCCTCCCATATTGTTATATAAGAAAACCAATATTTTTAATGTTTCTGTTAAAGTACTTTTATATAAAATTTAACTCTTTCTCCTTTTTTTTAACTTGAGTTATTTTTCTCTCTAATAATTCATTTTAGAATTTGAATTGAAGAAATTAACTTGGAGGGTAAGAATATTTACATCTTTAAATGAAGAAAAAATTTTAGAAGGAAATTTTTTATAGAATATAAGAAAAGTTAAAGAAAAAAGTTTGGAAAAAATTTTTCAGCTCAAAGATTATTTATCTTTTCTTTTTTGCTGCTTTTTTCTTTGCTGGTTTTTTCTTTGCAACTTTTTTCTTTGCTACAGGCATTTAAGGTCACCTCCATTTGTTGACAATTGTGTTAAATCTCGAAAATAAATTTGGTATTTCAATCCGAAATTTAACTTCTGCATAAAAATTATTTTTATGCTAATATACTTTTATTATCATTCTTAATATTTAAATATTATGAGAGAAAAATTTTTCATAAAAAATAATTTTCTAAAAAAATTTTTGGAAAAAATTTAAAAAATTACGTCAAAATGCATGAAAAAATTTAAAATTTCAAAAATAAAAAAAGTTTTTAGAAATTTTTATTTATCATCCATCAATGGAATTGGAGGAATGTCTGATTGACTCCTCTTCAATGGAAGTGGAGGAATTGGAAAATAACTAAATGATGGTATGCTTCCAAACCAACTTTTTTCTTTCAGCCAATTCCATCTGTTAGGTTGAATTGAAAGCTGAACTTTTTTCATTGTAGAATTATTCTCTCCTCTATAAATCTTCATTTCTGTTTCTGCAAATGGGAGAGGAACAACAACATCATCAATGTCAACTCCGTAAAGTTTTGCAGTTCTTCTTTGTGATTCATCAAATCCTACATAACCATTCACGAGGTTCTCAAAAAGAATCGGATGGAGAATCAATTCTGCATTTTGGAGCATATCTAAATCCACTACTGAAACATTTGGAACATTCTTTCTGTCTCCGAATGCAAAATCAACTGCATTTCTTCCTATATCTTTTGCTATTTCTGTATTCTGAAATAATGGTTCGTAAAATAGAAATATTGAATCTAAATTTTGAATTCTTGTTTTTTTCGGGCGTTCTATTTTTATGTTATTGCCTGCTGGGATAGTATCCGCATATTTTATTCCTGCTCTTGCTAAAGTACTATGAATGCATTCTGCTGAAAATAAATGCCCTTCTAATGTAACTCTATTATGGTCCTGATCCGCACAACATCCGCAAGTGTCTGTTACTGACTCCCAGATTTTGAGTTCTCCTTCAATTAATTCTAATGGGTCTTTTAACTGAACTTCATAAAATTTATTTTCTGAAGCTGAACGGACATTTAGATTTCCTGCTCTGCTTATGAAATTTCCAAAGACAAATAAGTTTCTCTGCTTGAAAATCTCGCTTTTGTTTCTTCTTTTTGCATTATCTATTAATTCATCTTTTTCTTCCATTTCAATATCATAGAAATCTGCTATATTATCAAAGCCGTTTAGCATCATCATTCTTGCCTGAATTGATGAGAATGGATTTGAACGAATGTGCTGAAAATAAGATTCATCTGCTTTGTCCCTAATTGCTATTTCAAAGCAGAATCCCCCTGAACCCCAGGGTCTAGATTTTCCATTTGTCCAATTTCCGAGATTATCTCTTTTTCTATAAATTGTTCCAAGAGAACGAAAAGGACTTGTATACATTTCTATGAATTCTTTTCTTTCTTTTGCATTAAAATGAGAAGGAATACTTGAAGGTTCTTTTATTTTTATTACTCTCTCTTCTTCGCCTGATACTGGAAGAGGAACTCCTTCTTCAATTGAATTATACATTCCTCTCCTTTTAGCAGTTTCTAAAAGTTCTCTGTGACTATTCCAAAAGTCAGCAATCAAATCTTTATTAAGTATGTTTTCAAGTGTCATGAGCAGTATATTTTGATTTTACAGC
>CAZVOT010000114.1:0-2984 GCA_964628775.1 Candidatus Woesearchaeota archaeon | reverse complement strand
AGTTAAAATAAATTTTGATAACAGGGATCAAGCAGGGCTTTTTATTTCTGCTTTGGTAAATAACTTGAATGAGGATATATCTATTGACTTGGGTGATAAAGCAGTTAATTATCTTGGGTTTATGCATTCTAAAAATAAACTTGAAATTAAAACAAAATCTGAAGATTTTTTAGAATATGTAGGACACTCTATGACAGAGGGAGAAATCAAACTTGATGGAAATGCAGGAATAATTGAAAATGTAAAAGGCGGAACCTTAAATTTGAAGAAATGCAGAATGATTTTAAACTGCGGTTCTGATAAGGATAATGTTAAAATCCTAATTCAAGTTGAAAAAATTATAGGTTTTTCCGAGGAGTCATCAACTGATCAATTTGCAATAAAAAAAATTGGAAAAAATATTAAAATAAATGTTACTGAAAATGCTGTTGGAACAATTGAATCATTTTCCGACTATAATGAAAAAAGAAAAATAAACATAAATGGTTTTATTATAATAGGAACACCTAAACTTGAATTTTCAACGATGTCCTTGGAATTTTCATTAACAGGAGTAATACCATTAAAACAAAATTATCTTAGATTTTTATTTTCAAAAAAAACTTCATCAACAGAATACTTTCATTTGGAGAAAGAGGATTATGTTAAACTAAATAATGATAAAATTAAAACACAAATTAAGGATAAAATAGGTGCTTATATTGATTTTAGAGATTTAAAAAATTTAAATTTCAAGATATACGATACAAATATACCTGATAAAATTTCAATTAAAGTTGGTTTTCCATTTTATACAGATACTATTGAAGTACAAGGCGAGAAAAAATTATATACTTTTGAAATAATTTCACGAACTTTTCCAGGGTATACTCCTTCTGGACTTCTTCTTGCAAGATTTTTTACTTCAAAAACTTTAGATGCACTCAAGGGAAAAATTAAGAAATTCATAGTTGATAAAATAACTAATGATAAAGGTAATTATGCCCTTCTTATGAAAAATGTTGGAAATTTAGATAAGGATAATTTTGATAACTTCCCACTTGAAGAATACCTTGTTTTGATTAATTATTATTATTATACTGAAAACCCAACATCTTTTAATATAGATACAATAAAAATTAAAATTGAGGAGAAATATAAAAATTTATTAGAAAAGAATGTTATTACCTGCCTTAGGATTTTAGATATATCAAAAGAATCAAAAATAGATATATCTCCTGACAATATTTCTAATATTCAGGGGATACAAGATAAATTATTTGTTGCTGTTAAAAATAATGAATATTGTCCAATTATTAAAATTTTACAAGTAGGTGCTGACCTTAAAATACAATATTTTGATTTTGCAGAAAAACAAATAAAAGAACTTTTTGATTTTACAAATTATAAACTGCTAATTTTTAAGGAGCGGTAAAATGAAAAAGCAAAAGGAATTTTTCAAGGCAGTGAATTTAGTTGAAATTCCATATATTATAAAGCCATTTATAATAATATCTTCAAATGTTGAAATTGAAAAAATCAATTTAAGCTACAGTTATTTTCCTTCAAGAGGGTTTCCAGAAAAAAAATCAAAAGAAAATGATGAAATCCCGACTGATTACTATACTTCAAAAGGAGGAATTGTAAATTTAAAATATGAATATAAAAAACAATTTGGGAATATAGCAATTGATGACAATTTTCCAGTAATCTTCAATTTTGTAATTGAAAAAACAAAACAAGATAAAGTTTTGATAGAAATATTTACTGCAAAATATAAGGATGGAAGCAGGAATCTTATTAAAAAAATAGAAATAATCCCTTCCCAAGCAGAAATTTCTGAAATAAAGGGACTTAAAATATTTGAAATTCTTGAAAATCAAATTACTGATGATGACATATCTTCAATATATGGAGAAATCATAAAAAATGCAAAACCAAGCAATAAAATTCTTTTTAGGAATGCTCTTGAAATATACCTGCAAAAACAAAGAAATCTAAAAATTCTTGCTCTTTCTTTATTATTTAATCTAAAATTTATGAAAATAGATACAAATGAAACAATTTCAAAAATAAAATCAATTACTCCTTTATTTGAAAAATTAGAACATTCACTAGATAAAAGCAGTCCAAAAAAGGAATTTTTATACCATTTAGAAGAAGATTTTAATTATATTCTAAATTTTTTATTATCCCAGAAAATAACTGCTGATGATTTTAAAATAATACTTCAAGATGCAGGACTCTCAAATTCAACACTTCTTGGCTTTAATCCAATAAAAGAAAAGGGATTCTACTCTTTTCTTGACGAAAAAATAAAAAATAAAGAAGTTGTTCTTTTTTCAAGTAAAAATAATGAACTTTTTGAAGTTTCTTTTGCTAAAAAAAAGCCAGTTATAGAAGGAAATGCTAAGGATTTTTCTCTTTATGTTTTTTCAAAAGATAAAGGGATAATTGAAAAATTAAATCTTCTTTACTTTGCAGAACCGAATGAACTTCTTAATCTCTCTAAATGGTTTGATAAAGTACTGCCTGATAAAGAGGCTGATGCAGAATACTCTGAGTGGGTTGAAAAAAGCCTTACAAAAAAAATAATTAGTATAACAAAAGATATTTTTTCTTTAACTTTAATTCAAAATTCTTTTCCAAAAGAATATTTTCCACCTGCTTTGCTTGCATATTATCTTATTCTGAAAACTCCTTCTTTTAAACTTGATAATATAATTCAACAGATAAATGAAATTTTCCTTAAAAATATTACAAAAAAACAGGCAGAATTCTTGATAAAGGAAATACCTGGTTTTGAAAAACTTGAAGTTAATGTTCTTCCTTTAGATATTACAGAAAAATTTAGAGACAAAGTAAAAGAATTAATAAAAAATAACAAAATAATCTTTTTTTCAGTAAATAAAGAAGAATTTTTATTTAACTTTAAAAAATCTGAATCCCCAAATAAAGAATTTGTTTTTTTTGATAAAAATGGAAAGGAAAACCCTGCATTTGAA
>CAZVOT010000113.1:0-3063 GCA_964628775.1 Candidatus Woesearchaeota archaeon | reverse complement strand
GTGAGAAGAGGGCGGATTATGGAATGGCGAGGGAGATTTTGGAGGGGGTTTTGGGGTAAAATGGGAGCAAGAGAATTTGATTATTATATCTTTATTGATTATTCTGAGAATTTAATAGGTTATATCATCATATTCAAAGAGAAGATAAATGAATGTTTAGCGAGAATTCCAAAATTAAAGCACTACAAGAATCTGAAACATAAAAAACAATATCTTAAGTCAATGAAGAAATTGTTTGAAAAAAATAATATTTTGAAGTGTCTTGACGGACATAGGATTACTGAATTAAGACAAAATATAGAACTCTGTTCAGAAATATTTGATTTCTGTAAAAAGAACAATGAGTCTAGAATATTTATCTCTATAGACGATAGACAATATAAAGGATTTATGAAACTTTTACAGATTATCGACGGGAAGAGATTTACTATTATCAAAGAAGGAAAATTGAAAAAAAATTCAAGAGAATATCAATTAAGTTTGATAATTGATACTTTGTTAAATCTAAAAAGAATAAAAATCAAAGAGGGTAAGTGCGTCCGTCAATCCTACTAACTGCGTCAAGCACAGAGTTCGTCAGGTCGCGTTCCCCTATAATATGCTTAAGATTTTAGGGGCTTTAAATGTTTCGTCTAAAAATTATTTTTTATTATATATTAATACAAATATAGATATATATGCATACATTACAGAAATATTTAAATACCTTCTTTTTCTATAGTTATACATGGTTTTCGGGAGAAAAGAAACAAAAAAAATTGAAAGAAAAACAAGAGAAGAAAGGTTCAAAGAAATCGCATCTCGAAGAGTCAGAGATATCCTCGATAAAATGAGATTATTAAAAAATTGTGCAAACAAAGCAAATTATTCTTACACTGACGAACAAACTAAAAAAATATTTAGTGTTATCGACGAAGAATGGAAAATTGTAAAACTAGAATTTAATAAACATAAATCTAAGAAAAGGGAGTTTAATTTGTAAAATGAAAAAATTGAAACCATTAAAATTTACTACTAACACAAGGATAATAGACCATTTGGGAATTGCGGCTTATAGCAAATATACAAAAGCCATAAAAGAACTTATTGCTAACGGTTATGATGCAGACGCGACGAGGGTAAATGTTTGGTTTAACAAAGGAGAGATAATTATTGTTGATAATGGTTCTGGGATGAATGAAGAAGATATAAGAAAAGAATATATGGCTATTGGTTCTGGACATAAAAGGAATACTAAACGAACTAAGAAATTTAATAGATTAGCTATCGGGAATAAAGGAATAGGAAAATTAGCAGGATTTGGGATAGCAAAAATAATGAAAATAGAAACAATAAAGGGGGGTACGGAGTATTCTTACCAATTAGATAAAGATGAAATTGATAAAGAGGAAAAATTAGAAGATGCATTTATGGACGATTTTAGCGAAGAAGACACGAATGAAAAATCTGGGACAACCATTAAACTTATGAGATTACTTCCCCATATAGAAAAAGTAACAGAATCAGAATCAGTTATCAAACAAAGTTCTAAAAAGTTGAGGGAGTTTCTTGCAGAATCATTGCCAGATGATTTACATTTTGAAATTTATGTAAATAACAAGAAGTGTACTAAAGTAGATGTCCCTTACAAAAGGAAATATAGTATTCCAAATGACCTTAATAAATTAGGGATTGATTTAATTTCTTTAACAACTTATGATGAAAGATCAAAAAAAAGACTTCATCCAATTGGGTTTATTAAGATTGTAAGAAAATCCGGACCAAATCCGGGGATTATAACTAAGGCTAGAAAAAATGCAATAGGGGAGCCAAGAATTTTTAATCTTAATGAAGGAACACATAAATTTGTTCATGCCTCCCTTTTAACAGGAGAAATAGAAGTTCCAGAGTTTGACCCTGAGGATGAAACAGACGAAATTCCAGTAATACAAACAAATAGAGAAAGTTTTAATGAAGATCACCCAAAATATATTGCTTATAATAGATTTATGACTGAAGTATTAAAAAAAATTTGCAGAATCGAAGAAAGAGATTATAACAAAAAACGACGAGATGAAGTTGAAGCGAAAGTTAAAGATGCTATAAAAAATGTTCGAGATGTTTTTAATGATTACAATAATGATTTTATTAAAGCAACAGGAGAATCAATTGTTAGATTAAAAAAAGATAAAAAAGGAACAGAAGATATATGGGCTGGAAAGTCGAAAGAGAAAAGAAAAAAAAGAAATCCAAATCCTGTTGGAATCACGGATAATTCTCTTAAAGAAAAATTAAAAGGTATAAGGGGAGAGGGAAATATAAAATTAGGTAATAAAGATTATGAAATAAAACCCGCTCAAAAGGGAGTGGATGATCCTGAATGTTTCATCGACGACAATGTTAGGATAATACTAATAAATACTGAGCATCCAGCGTATGATTTAGCGGTTATGAAAAAAAGTGTTGAAGTTACTTTGTTTAGAATAATTTCTTATACATGGGCATATAAAGTTTGTAAAGAAAATAATTTAGATATCAGCGATATGTATGAAAAAATAGATGAATTAGTGAGGTACCATGCTGAATGGACTAAAAATAAAAAAACAAAGAAAAAATTGCCTTCTTCTGAAAAAGAAACTGAAGAACAATTTGAGATGAATTTATCTCTTGAATAAAAAATGAGGGGTGTAGGTTTTGGATGCGTAAAATATGGAAAATTTTAAATAATCTAATGATGCCGAATTATTAAATAAAAGGTATATAACAGATGGAAGACATAACACAACAAATTTCAAAATTTGCATTAAATCCAAATAATCATGGTTCATTATCTGGGATTATAAAAAATAATCTGAATAAACAAATAACTAAAAAGAGAAAGGAATACTGGGCAATTACAGATATATCTAATCCTCTCCAAACATATTTCAAAATAAAATATCCCGAGCATTATAAGGATTCAATAGAAACAAAAAAGAAATTTGCTTTAGGGAATAAACAGCATGCTATACTTCAGAAAAAATTAGAACTTCTAGAAGGATTTATTGATAGAGAAATAATCTTTGATGGTAGAATGTTAGGAAT
>CAZVOT010000112.1:0-3067 GCA_964628775.1 Candidatus Woesearchaeota archaeon | reverse complement strand
AACAAGATGTAAATAAAAATATCGGCTCTTTATATGGTTTTTTGGACATATGATTCAAAATCATATGTCCAAAAATAATAAAAAAATTCCTTTTGATAGAAAGGGTCGGGGGTGCATTGTAATGCACAAAAATGGCTATTCTTGTGCGTTACAATACACATCTAACACTTGCCAAATAACACTTATAAAATAAAGATTTTGTTTGATAATTTTTTATTTAAAAACATTCTTATAGAGACTGGGAATGCTTTATCAAAATTTCATCTTTTGGAATTTTGCCGTTTATATGCCTCAATAATTTTTTCTAACAATTCTTTCGGATTAGCTTCATATTTCATGAAATCTTTTATGTTGTCGTGGTTCAAATGGAGTTGACCTTCGCCAATATTTCCCCTGTGTTGTCCTTTTGAATAATACTTGTTATTCTCTACTTCTTTTGAAGCGAACACCCAATGTTTAATTATATCCCGCCAAACAGCAACCCACACAAAAACATCACAATGACTCGGCTTTATCTGTTGAAAATTCATATCAAATGGTTTTTTAGAACCCCATGCAAGGGCTTTTACATAAAGCGGATCGTCGCTTCTGGCGTCAACTGCCCTAGATGCTTTTACTCCTATCCTAATATAACTTTTTTTATTCTTATAGAAAAAGTCATATTCATTATCAAAATCAGGATATTCTTTTTTGGTAGGTTTTTTCATTTCTGGAATAATTGCATGCACATGTGATTGTGCCCATGTAATACCAAAAGCCGTTGGCGATCCATATTTTTCATAAATATGTAAATATTCATTTCTTGCCAAATATTCATCCCTAATTTTAAAATAGTCCAATAAGGTTATTCTATCTAAGCCCAACAAATTTGAAATAATATACTCATACTCATTAAAAGGATATACAGACATCAACTCTCTAAGATTGTTTCGCAACTTTTCTTTATCATTTATTGGCAATTGCTCAATCAATTTTTCTAAATTTTTCTTTAAAATTTCCATAAATTATTTGCTAAATTCAATAACATAATCCTTTTCTTTTGATGTAATATCAAATTTATCCATAATATAATTATCCAATTCCTTAAAGACAATTTCGCCTTTGATAATTAAATCGACCATTCCAACAATTTTTTCAAATGTCTTTTTATCCCAGAGAGGCAGTGGCATTCGCTCAATATGACTTCTCAAAACCTTTATACTTGAAAACTTTTTTTGAAAAATAAACTGATACAAAGAGGAATTGAGCAAAGCCATAATAACTTTTATCGGATAATTTGTAATTTTCGGTATTACGATATTGGCGCTATTCAATGTTAGTTTTTGATTATTATCGTAAGCAAAAACTAGATACTTTGAAATAAATTTATAAATCAACTTTTCATTAGCTCGATACTTTTCTATTGAGGCCGCCTGTTGAAACTTTCCAGGAATAAATTGAATAAAATTAGACGGCTTGCTTAAAATAAATTTTTTAACATCTTTGCCCCTATAAACTTCTTCAAATCCTTTTTGTAATTCATCAGTAATATATTTTGAATTGTTTCCAGTAACTATACCTAAAGCCCAATCCGCCCTTCCCTCTAATGTCGTGTGCGTGGTAGCATAAATTTTATTAATTATTTCTGCGTCAAACCCGTTTGCGTGAATATCAAAAATAAAATCTTGGTTATTTCTCCACCTTGTCTGATCAATATCATAGCCCTCATTCTCCTTATAAATTTTTATTTTTCCATCCTCTTGCTTGCTTTTTTCTAAATCTAACCTAATAACTGGAGTAAAAACATTTTTAAAAACCCGATTAAGATACACAACTTTTTTAATATTAGTATTATTCAAAATTATTTCTCTAATATCTTTATGTATTTTTACATTCAAAATTGACTCCGGTAAAATAAAAGAAAGCCTGCCATTGTCTCGCAATAAATCAATACTTTTCTTTAGAAAATAAGAAAAAGACTCAAGGGACGACAATCCAGGGCATATCTTTTTTAGTTTCTCTGCCTCCTCTTGTAAAAAATGGACACCCCACGGAGGATTTGTCGCGACAATATCAAAATTTTTAATATTTTCATCATTTAAGTTAAAAAGGTCATGACTGCCAATGTCAAAAAGAGTATTCTTGCAAACAATATTTGGAGTAAATTCTTTGTTTTTATATTTTGTCAGTATATTCAATCGCGCGATTCTTACTGCTATTTCATCAATATCAATTCCGTAAATATCTGAGGGATTTTCTACAATATCGGCAAATGCCAACAAAAATTGCCCAGTTCCACAACAAGGATCAAGGACTTTTGAATCTTTCTTGACATATTCACTAATAATCTCGTCAACAATAATTGATGGGGTATAGTATGAACCGCTTTGAGATTTTTTACCCTCAAGTAATAAAGATTGATAAATAAAACCGAGGGCATCTCGCTGTTTCGGAATAGAACAATCAAGCAAAAAAGAATAATCCGCCCTGATATTTTCTTTTTTTATTTCCGATAACCAATTTTTTATTTCTTCACAAATTTGCTTATTAGAGAAAAAGAAATTCCTTTCGCAAATAATATCTTCAATTGTTATCTCTGGCAATATTTTTTCTTTTTTTAAAAAATTGAATCCAATAAGCAAAAGGGCTAAAGAAATATCAATATTTTTTTCTTGAACAAATTCAATAATTTTATTCAGATCGTTGAGCCCATTTTTATCCATTAGGTATTCTTCAGGAATAAATGTTCTTTCAGCTTTTGATTTATTTGCTCTTTTATTCAATTTTTCTAAATTTCCATCAACTATATCTGATTTTATATTTTCAATTTCAGACAAGTGAAAAAAATATTTTGCTTTTTCATCAAGCGTTTGTAAATATCCACATTTGACCCAATTTCTAACTGTTGCTGTTGACATACCCAAAAAAGTAGCTGTGCTTTCGAGATTCAACACCGCCTCGTTTTGATTGTTCATTGCTAATTTTTGAAAACCATTAGCCATAATCATTTTATTATAACAAATTTTACATAATCAAACAAAAACAAAGGGGCAGACCTCCTAAAGACTTGCATGCAGTCTGGGGAGGT
>CAZVOT010000111.1:0-3101 GCA_964628775.1 Candidatus Woesearchaeota archaeon | reverse complement strand
TGAAAGTTTTTGTGTACATAAAATGCTCTGCATTTTATTGTATCAAGATTTGAACCATTAGATAAAGACAAAATAAAGGCAGTACTCAATTATTTCAAAAATACAATACAACAAAAAATGAAAGTTTTTGTGTACATAAAATGCTCTGCATTTTATTGTATCAAGATTTGAACAGGCGCCCAAAAAACACCTATTTTTTAGGCATTTTTAGGATATTTTTTTCCTAAAAATTAAGTTAAAATAATAAGATTTCTATGATTTATAAGAGATTCGCTGAAATCAAAAATGCATTAATTCTGACTAAAAACGTTCTTTTTTTGAGTTTTTTAATTTTTGATGTTAAAATACAAGCAAAAATTTATTAAAAATAACAAGATCCGCTGAAAAATTAGATTATATTATCTATCTTATTTTTGTCTATACCCCAGATTTCTTTATCAAAAATCTCCTTTTTCCTGAATTTAAACAAAATAACAGAATCTTCTTCTTTTTTTATTAATTCTTTAAATGATATCTCCAATCTCTTTAAATTGCTTTCAGTGATATCTCCTTCAAAAACACTATTCTGAATATGATTTAGATACTGTCTACATAACTTCATTGCTTTAGTAACTCTCTTCTCTTTAATATCATACACTAATATTATATACATATGTGCTCACCAAGAAATCTTAAAGGGTTTATATTCTAATCCTTCAAGTAGATTTTTTATTAATTTATAACATTCTAGTCTTATTAAATATCTATAAGAAACATTTCTTTTTAGAGTAGGATGCTTTATTGTTTGATTTATTTTTTCATCATACTGCCTCAAAAACAATTTTCTTCCTTCTGTATTTAAATAACAATAATTCAAATTTTTGTCAAAATGTTCGGGTTTTATCATATTTTTATTAACAAGAGTAAAAATTACTCTATCTACTATAAGAGGTTTAAATATTTCTGAAATATCCAGATTTAATGAATATCTTCTCTCAAAGGGTTCGTGTAGATAGCTTATGGTGGGATTGAGTTGGGTTTTAAATATCTCAGATAATATCGTTGTATACAACAATGAATTCCCAAAACTAATTAAAGTATTTATATAATTATCTGGAGGTTGTTTAACTCTTTTTATGAATTCAAATTCTTTTGAACATAATATATGGTTAAAAAAAGAATAATAACTCTGCCTCATATTAGCTTCAACAAGCATTAAATCATTTATTGAATTAGCAGAAGATAATTTTTCTTCATATTTTGAAAAATCATCTGTATTTAAAGAGTATTGCATCAGTGTTTTTCTCATATTATGGAAAGCTCCGTCTAAAAAAGATTTTGATAAACTTAATCTTCTTTCAAAGTTTTGATAAGCATTTGTTTGTGATATCAGTAATTTACCGCTTAATTTTTCTTCTCTTGGGGCATAAACACCGCAATAAAAAGAAAAATAATTGTAAAAGTATACACAGATATTGCATTGTGTCAAAAATTCCAAAAGTTTTGAATTTAAAGTAACTTCACCAAAGCAGTATATTGCATTAACATCATTTACAGGAATATTCTTAGTTATATTCTCATTCTTAAAAATAAGAGAATTATCTTTTCTTGAAATCTGTCCATTTTGGTTTATGTATATATCTTTCATAATAAGATTAATAAGTAAATTTTTTTAATTTTTGCTGATAGAGTAAATATTATTTAAAAAGTACTCTGGAGTGATTATTTTTATTTTATCAAATTCTTTAATTTTTAAGATGTGATTATCTTTGCTTATTATAAAATTTACACCTCCTTCTTTTGCACATTCTAATATCTTATTATCATCCTTATCCTCAGTTATAATGTCCAATTTTAGAGAAGCTTCGACAATTTGGGATATAGAAATCACTTTTTCAATAGTCCTTTTCATCTCTAGATTCCTATTTTTTATTTTATCTTGAATCTCTTTAGAATTAAGTACAGTCATAAACTCTTTAATAATTTCTTTTGAAAGAAATAACTCAATCTTACCTTTTTCAACTTCTTCAATTATCCTGTTAGAATCTCCATTCCAAAAAGCTGCAGATATTAAGATGTTTGTATCTGTTGTAATCTTCATAAATTTCTTTTCCTGACTTTATGAATTAGATTGTTTATCTCAGATTCTAATAATCCTACTTTTTTTGCCTCTTCTTTTAAGGGTTTAGTTATTTCTGCAAATGTTTGAGTATTTACTTTTTTTACTAAAAGAGAATCCTCTTGGAGAAAAAATATTATTTTGGTTCCTTCTTTTAGCCCCATTTCGATTCTTATCTCATTTGGAATGCATATTTGTCCTCTTGAACTAACTGTTCCCATCTCAACAATTTCTGACATAATCATTAACCTCCTATAAGTTTTATCTTATTAATAAGATAATTCTTATTTATAAGATTTTCTAATCATTCCAGCAGTAGTCCAAAAAGGAACATCTCTTGCATTCTGTTTTTAGATTTTTTCTCTCTGGCGCTTTTTCATTATTAATTAAGATTTCTATTTCTTTTATGGTATTTTTTAGTTTTTCTTCATTTTCTTTAGTTAACACAATAATTTCCTTTTTTCCTGTTGTTAAATCTTCTAAAAGTCCTTTAAGAAAAATACCTTTTTCTTTTAGAATATATAAATAATATAACAATTGATACTTGCTTCCTTCCTCATTTGACATTGTTTTTTTAAATTCTACTACAAAATCATCTTTTATTTTGTCAATTTTTATGTTATCTATCTGTATCTCATCAGCAACTTCTTCATGCATTGCTTCGCCTAATTTAACTGTTTCATTGTAAAAGTTTAGTCCGTAATAGAATAGATAAGCCTGCCTTTTGCAGTGAAAAAAATTCTTTATCAAAGTGCCTGTGATTTTCATATAAAAATTGACATATTAGAAATTTTCTTTAATTTAGATATATCTAATCCTCTCTCTAAAGAATATGCTTTTAGAGATTCGTCTAACAAATAAAATCCTCCTATTTGTTCAATAAAAGATAAATCTATATAATTTGCTGAAACTGAAGAAAAAACAAATTTTGTAAAAATACTATTTAGTTTTTTTAATTTTATTTTATCTTTATAGAAATCATCTTTAGATTTCATTGCAATTA
>CAZVOT010000110.1:0-3156 GCA_964628775.1 Candidatus Woesearchaeota archaeon | reverse complement strand
ATTAATAATGGTTCCTGCTGCTGATACTCTTTCTTCTAGAATATCCATAATAATTAAGTCAGGATTTGCATCTAGAATAAGTTTAATGTTTTTAGTGCTAGTGTTAAAATTATCAAGAAAACCTGCATAATCAAATTTTGCTATATTTATTCTCACCTCTAGTCCCGTTATAATGTCCATTCTGTCTTCTATAATAAATATTCTTGACACATCATCCTCCTACCCGTGTGATTTTGGAGTTGTAGATGTAAAATTTCTTATCAATTCTGTAAATTCATCAGATGAAATTTTTTTAGCGTTTTTAATCAAATCTTTAATTAGAAAAGGGATTCTTAAAACATAATTGAAATGATTCATATCCTTTGTTCCATTGACATTAAAATCTAAAAGAATTAGGTGCGAATATTTGAAAACATGTCTTATAAATTCCAATCTACTTTCAAGGTCATATCCATTGTTATGAAAAATAACTTCATATATTTCGCTGATAAGCAAAACATTCCCTTCAAAAGAATTCCCTAATGCGAGACGTTTTTCTGTGTCTCTAAAATCTTTAAATGTCAGAGATAAAATATTATTTACATCGTGCCTAATTTTAAAATATCTTCCAATAGCATCTGACACTTGTTGTTCAGAAGTTATTACTATTAGATTATCTATATTATTTATCATAATCATTGCTCCCAATATATAATAGCAAGGACAAATAAACACCAAGTAAAGAAATCAAAATTATCTCTTGCAATCCTCAGAAATATAGGAGGAAATTTATGCCTGCGTTTCAATAATTTTGGCAAGGTACTCTTTTTTACCATTCGGATTGACCTCTACTATTGTTTCAAAGTTAACACCAAGATGCTTCTTTTGAAACTCTTTCCATTTTTCTTTGCTATCTTCACCTTTGATGTTTTTATATTCTTTCAAAACTTCTTTAGAACATCCGTATTCTAATAATTTTTCTATTATATCTCCTATCTGATTCTTAAAACTTTTAAAACTCGTTTTCTTTTTCTTTTTAAAGGTTATATCGTTTAGATTAACTTTCTCATTTTTTCTTGATATCAATGTAGAAAGAATAATAAACAAATTAGAACCTTGTCTGAATTTTACTTCATTATTATCTACAAAAACTTTTTCACCAATAAATTTTATTTTCCCACAATCTGATTGTTGGCAAAATTTGGCGAAGCCAAAGTATTTCAGTTTGTTAGCCATTATTTGAGCCGCATCTTGCCCTGTAAAATCATTTTTGGAAATTAGACATACTGCTCCTGTCAATTCAACTTCCCTGTCTTTTCTTTCTTTTGAAGCATATTGTGGGATAGTATTGCTGAACACCATAATAGGAATGCCCAACATTAAAATCTGTTTAAATAGCAGTTCTCCATGAAACGAGCCATCAACTTTTTGTCTTTCATCCCGCTGACCTTTCTTTGAGGGAATCATAATATCCAAAATTACCAGGTCAAAATCGTTTTCTACTAATTTTTTTACCGCTTCATCATACCCGCCAACAATAGTAACATATGGCTTCAGGGAAAGTAAAGTTTTTTTTATTATATTCTGATAAGTTTTATCATCCTCCACAACCAATATGCTTTTACCCTTAATATCCACCTCAAGCGATTCTTTTTCCTCATATAGTCCTGATAACATTCTTAACAATTTAGATTCTTGTGCCGGAGAAAGATTCAATGCCCTGTCCAGGTATTCACACTGGTAAGGGCTGGCAAGATTTCTGACCATTTTTATTTTTTCTGCTGTTTCTTCTGAAGGAGGAGATGGAAGTACATTCGTTCCTTTTTCTCCACGAATTACTTCTTCAGAGAGACCTGTTCCCGTGGAGATTTCTTTTGTGGAAAGTTCTCTACCTTCATTTTCTTTTTTATATTTGCTTATGAATTTTGCAATCTTAATTTTCAAATCAGAAATTCCTTTTAATTGTTTAACTTCATCCCAAACCGCATTTTTAAGACACGCCGCTAAATAGGGTTCAAAAGGTCTGCTTTTATCCCAACTGGACTTTCTCCATATTTCAAGAGCTGTTAGATTTGCTTTGCTTAACAAATCCTTATAAAATGCATCATCTTTATAATATTGTTTTTTACTCTCTGGTTGGTAATCTTCTTTTTCTTTTGAAATAAAATCGTCCACAAAAGAAGAAATTTTTCCATCGTAATCCTTCCACTTTATCCAAAAGTTATATGTGATACGTCCTATTGTGCCTTTATATTTTTCTAACATTTGGTTTTCATCAATATTTTCTGTTTGTTCAAAAATCTCATCAAGAAATTTTGCTTCACCTTTTTTATCTTCCTTGAAGACATTTGCCCATTTTTTAAATTCACTTAACCGTTTATCTTCGTCGCAGTTCATAACATTCTTAATATTTTTGAATAAATACTTCTTTACTCTCTTATGAATTTCCCCTATCTCCGGTTTTGCCCCTTTAAACTGCCCAAGAAGTGTTTTTATCCTCTCATTAAGGCGCTTTTCAAGAACTAAAATAGCGTTTCCGAATTCTTTATCGGTTCCTTTGCCTATATGATTATTAAATACCCCCAAATCACTACAAAAGTAATCGTGATAGGTTTTAAAATTCTCTTTACACAAATTTATAAGATATTCTTTGTTCATTTATGGAGCGTTCTCCAACTCTCGTTTATTTTAAGTAAATCCAGGAACTTCCAACTACATTTTTTTAAAAGAGCACCTCGCTCATCAGATAACTGTGAAGCATTATATGTCAAGCAAATTTTTAGCATAAACCTACTTAAAATGGTATCGTTTCTACCGATGAAAATAAACGCATCTGTATTGCCATTATCCTGCGTGAAATCAACTAAAATGCAATCGGCTTTACCTTTATCTTTTGCCAATTTATCCGTTTCGTTAAAACCAAAATGGTTCACCATCAGACCCAAAACAAAATCAAAATATCTCTTTAAACTCGCCCTCAGTTCTTTGTTATCGGCAACAATGGGTATTCGTTTATCTTGACTTTTTTGTTTCTTGTTCATTTTCTTCTTTCGGTTTTAACAACGGGAATGAGACGATATCTTCTATTTTAGTTTTTCCGAAATTTTTCTGTAAGTGTAAACCAATCTTCCCCATTCACACGTTTAAACATTTCTGCTTGCAATCCACCAAATGGGG
>CAZVOT010000109.1:0-3185 GCA_964628775.1 Candidatus Woesearchaeota archaeon | reverse complement strand
ATAGTGCAACATTTAAAGAAACATCAAAAGGGATTTCTTTCCCTATAATTATTGCTTTATATAAAAAAGAAAATTTTGGGATGGATTATAATTATATAAAAAGTTATAAATTTAAAACAATTAATAATAAAACATTTTCTTTAAACAATTTTGATTTTATTTCAAATTATATTAATAAATATCCGCTAAAAAATGTTTCTCAAAAAGAAAAAGATATTTTATTTTGGACTATGAGAGATATTAATGCTTTAAAGAGAAATAGGACTTTTATTGATGAATTTGGGTATAATACGATTATTGTTGACAAAAATAAGTTAGATTATTATATTTATGTAGATGTATTTAAACAATTTAGTTATTTAATCCCATATTATTTTGGTAATTTGGACGTATTCATTAATAATGAAATGTTTAAAAAATATAAAAATTATTTTATATATGAATGTCTAATGAGAAATAACTTTTTAAAAGAACACATTCAATATGATAAAAATATTTCTTTGCAAGAAGCAAAGGAAGTTATAATAAACTATTTTAAATATTTACTAGGTAATTATAATGTATATCAAAACAATTAATAAGGAAGATAAAGAGATAACTGTTGCAATTCCTCTTACAACAACATCTGGAAAAATTAGAATTAAGGAGAGGGATAATATTTATGGTTATGGATTGCCTTTTGCAAGTAAAAAAAGGATATTTAACCAAAAGAATTATATTGAATGGCAAATTGGTTATGATATTAAAACCACAAGTAATAAAATAAATTTAACAACATTAAAAACTGTTAACTTTGTGGCATATAATAAAAAGAAAAAAGCTCTTTATGAACTTAGCGAATATCTTTATTATTTGGTTGATTTTAAAGTCGTTTCTATAAATCAACTAGAGATATTAAAGAGTTTTATTAAAAACTTAACAGAAAATAATTTAATTTCAAAACATTCTCATTGTGCAATAAAAAGGACACACCCAAATAATGAAAAAATAAATAAACTCGATTTTGAAATTTTAACTGTATAGTATCCTCAATTAATACACAGATTTAAAAATTATGAAGTTATTACAGAAATTACTATCCGAGAAAAACAAAAAGCTGTGGGTGTTCAACCTATGCTTTATTTTTGTTTCCCTATTACTGAATTAGAATCAGATAATCCTTTAATCGGAAGATGTGCAAACACAAAAGAGTTTGCATATTTTAAAATAAATAAAAATAATTCTTTTATAATGCTTGAAATGGTTAAAATTTTTGGAATGTTAAGTCCTTCTCATCAATATGATACTTTAGAAATTTTAGATTTAATTATAAATAAATACAGATAACTAATAATGGTTTTTGAAAAATGAAAAGAAGGTTAAAGTGAATTTTATTTTTAAAAACGGAAAAATTAACAATAAAAATCAGAAACTTTAAGTATATATCTTAAAAAAACTTTTTCAAAAAAGAGGGTATATTCTAAAAATTCTTATTTTAATCTAAATGAAAACCGATGAAGTTGCAGAATACATCAATCGCCAGAAATCTCCTCAAAAAGAAATCCTGAAAAAATTAAGAAAAATCATTCTATCTACTTTTCCTAAAATCAACAAATTCCCTGTTATTGACATAATGAAAAATACACCTGCGGTAAATATTATATAGTAGCCCTGAAAGAACATGTTAATCTGGGAATTCTAATAAAAGGACTCAAAAAAGAGGAACTTAAATTGCTAGAAGGAACAGGGAAATTAATGCGCCATATTAAGATATATTCAGAAAAAGACATAAATAAAACTAAACTAATAAAAATATTGGCTCTTGTCAAATAATTTCTTTCAGATAATCAATTTCTAATTTCAATAAGTAAAAATCATAAATTTTCCCTTCAGAAATTCTGGCAATTTTTTTGTTTTCTTTTAATATTCCCTTAATTTTTTCCCTGTCTTTAAAAATACATAAAGGCACATGTCCTTTATCATAACCGCTTACATGGAATTCTTTCAATCTATTTCCAAAAAAATCAGCAAATTCCCTGCCTAAATTCATTGACTTATCAAAAATATAACAGTGAGCCAAGTCAAGACAGAATCCAAACTTGAAATCCTTTTTGAGTCTAATAAAATCAGATGGATTCGCCCATTCTGGGTGTCTGCTGTCTAAATTCTCAATTAAAAAAGGAAGTTCAGATTTTTCAAGAAGAGAATAATCTTCAACCCTATCTGGATGGATAATAATTGCTTTTATTTCAAGTTTTGAAGAAAGTTCTTCTATTTTTTCAATAGTTTTTTTCGTTATTTCATTATTGCCGTAGATTATCCCTCTTCTTGGAGCATGTATTGAAATATATTCAACATTTTTTAGTTTATCAAGAATTTTTTTATCCAGTTTTAATTTTAAAAAATGGGAAACACAGGGCTGGCTGATTTCAATAGCATCAACGCCGGCAGAAATCACTTTTTTTACTTTACTCTCAAAAGGCATATACTTGTGAATTACTCTTTGTGTAAATCCAGAAGTCATAGGGGGATTTATCACCAAATTAAATTTAAATATTTCTTAATTTTCTCTGATAATTTCTTTATGAACAAATTCTTCTAAATTTCTTCTGCCAGTAGGTTTTGGAATCTCTCCGGCAAAGCCGATTGGAAGAATAGCAATTGGTTTTAAATTCCCTGCA
Source organism: Candidatus Woesearchaeota archaeon (assembly GCA_964628775.1). Lineage (GTDB taxonomy): Archaea > Nanobdellota > Nanobdellia > CAZVOT01 > CAZVOT01 > CAZVOT01. The sequence goes on along the minus strand of CAZVOT010000109.1, from coordinate 525 downwards.
TTCAAAATTTTCTTTACTCTCTCTTCATCAAAAGCTCCAATCCAGACAGAAGACAATCCAAAATTAACAGCAGAGAGCATTGCATAAGTGCATGCAATATCAGCATCCTGAATAAAATAGAGTTCTTTTCCTCTAGTTCCATAAACTTTTGCAGATTTCTCAGCATCAGCCAAAAACACAAGAACAACAGGAGCATTTTTCACGCATTCCTGGGAATAGCATGCAATTGAAAGCATTTCTTTTATATTCTTATTTTTTACAGCAACAATTTCATATGCCTGTAAATTGCCGGCAGAAGGAGCTTTAGATACAAGTTTTAGTATTGATTCAATTTTCTTGTCGCTGACTTTCTTATTTTTGAATTTCCTAATACTATCTCTTTTTTCAATTACTTTCTTAAAATCCATAAGAAAAATAATCATTTTATAATATAAAAATTTTTTAAATAGAAACAAGATATACTTCTAAATGGATTTATCAGTTATTGCTTTATTTCTTTTTGTAGGAATTTTAGAAATTGTCCTG
>CAZVOT010000108.1:0-3230 GCA_964628775.1 Candidatus Woesearchaeota archaeon | reverse complement strand
ATAACAAATTCAAAAGAAGAGCTTAGCGAAGCAATAAATTTTTTGCTTAACAGAATTCATGAAGGTTATTTATTTATAGATGAAATAAATGTTGTAAAAGATTGGGAACAATTAATAAGATTGTTATTTGATCAAGGGAAACTATCCAACATAGCTCTTGTAATTACAGGTTCTCCTTTTGGATTAAAGGAGATGTTACCAGGAAGAAATGTCATTAAATATTTTATGAAGCCAATTAATTTTAGAGATTTTATTAAAAATGTCTGTAGTGAAATGAGTACAGACTTGAAAAAAGCACTAAATAAACTGGGAATCAATAATGAAGAAATTAAGATGCTTTATAAATTAAAAAAAGAAATTGAAAAAATAACTTTTAAAAAAGAATTGGCTTTAATTTATGAAGATATAAATCATATTATTGGGTTTTCTCCAGTTATTAAAAAGCTATTTGAAATTTACCTTAGGGCTGGTGGCTTCCCATCTGTAATTAATAGATATTTTTATTTTCAAATAGATTCTGACAAAAATAAGCTGGAAGAGGAATATGAGATGATAATTGACCAACTTATTGATACATTAAAAAAGAGGGGCAAAAGTGAAGTGATCATTAAACAACTGGTTTATGCTATAGCTGAAAAAACTGCCTCGAGATATGCTTTTAGAGAATTAACAAAAACAACAGAAGAAAGGATAAATCAAGTTACAACAATTGAATATCTACATCATCTAGAAGATGTTTTCTTTATTAAAGTTCTTTATACCTATGACTTCAATAAAAAGGCAGCAAAATGGAAAGGAGATAAAAAGATTTATTTTACTGATCCTTTTATTTTTTATGCTATTGAAAAAATATTAACAAGTAGAGATTGTATAGAATTAATAGAAAAATTTCTTAGCACAAAAAAGACAAAAGGAAATATTATTGAAACAATTGCTACCAATTCATTAATTCAAACACAAGAAGAACCTTTTATTAAAACAGCAGATACATTCTTATGGTTTTATTATACTGCTCATGGAAAGGAAATAGACTTCATTTACAAAAAAGAGGATTATGTAGCTATTGAAATTAAACTTGGCAAAAGCGAAAAACCACAAAAGATTGCACAAGTAAAAGATTATATTATGGTCTCTGCAGACAAATTTGATTTAGTAAAAAAAAATGTGCTTTTGCTTTATTTGCCAATTCATCTTTTTTTTATTTTATTAGAAAAAAACGAAAAACATATTTAATTTCACTAGCAAGAACTGTTAAGGCATTAAAAGAAAGCATACATAACTTTAGCGGCGAGAGTGTTGTGTTAGATACTGCTACTGACGTAGTAACTATAGATGTTTTTTTCTTTTTCTTTATTTTTTTAATTTTTTTATTTTTCTTATTTTTTTCTTTGAATTTGGCTTTTGTCTTGCTTTTGTCTTACTTGATTTTAAATGCTAAAAAAATAAAGATCAAAAAAGTTTCTATTAGAAACAAATAACACTAATATAATCGAAAGATTTATAAGGTTTAATTAGATTATATTAGTGAAATGTTAGAAGAAACAATTAATAGGTTAAATGAATGGTGGAAAACTGGAGCTGTACCTAAACCACAGCTTGGAAACTATTACAGGGATTTTTTCTTTAAATTACAGTCTATACTTAGTAAGGAAAAAAAGATTATAGGACTTGTTGGCCTAAGACAAGTTGGTAAGACAATAATCCTATTCCAAATTATTGACAGTTTAATTAAACAAGGAATTAATGCAAAAAATATACTATATCTTAATTTTGATAGTCCAAAATTAAGGTTAGAAGCAAAAAATCTTGATAAATGCCTCAGATATTTTGAAACAATAGTTGGAAAACCTCTTGAAGCAACTAAAACTGATGTTTTTATATTTTTAGATGAAATACAAAAATTAGAGGACAGGGCTAATCAAGTTAAATACTGGCAAGACTTAAAAAAAAATATTAAATTTGTTATTTCTGGTTCTTCATCATTAAACATAATAAAAGGTATTGGTGAAAGTTTGGTAGGCAGAATAAATTATTTCATTTTGCTACCATTAAGTTTTAATGAAATTTGTAGAATCAATCATGATATTAAAGCTGAAAAAATTAAAACTTCATCTTTAAAAGAATTAAGCTTTAAAGATTTTCAAGAAATTTTTGAGAAACTTAAATTTAAAAAAAGAGAGATGGAGCTTGGATTAAAAGATTATTTGATTAAGGGTGGTTTTCCTGACATTCAAAATAAAAATGTTGGGGAAGCATTTGAAAAATTAATAGAATACAGAACTTTAATTTTTAAAAGAGATTTGCTTGACATGATAGAGCTACGTGATTCAAGAAAGATGGATGATCTCTTAACTCTTGTTGCTTTTTCTGTTGGAAGTGAAATTAGTTATGAAAAAATTGCTTCTAGTTTAAGCATTACATTAGAAAAAGTAGAAAAGTATGTGAACTTATTTGAAGAGGCTTTTCTTGTCAAGATTGTTTATTTATTTAAAAAACCTTACGTCTCAAAGAGAAAATCAAGAAAAATATTTTTTACAGACACTGGGATGTTAAATTCAACTTTAGAAAGAATAGACTTTACTGATACCAGTGATTTAATAAAAAATGCTGTATTAATTTCCATTTTAAGAAGAATGTATGAATTTCTGATAGATCCAAAAATATATTATCAACGAACAAAAAAAGAAGTTGATTTCATAGCCAAAATTCAAGGAAAAATTATCCCGATAGAAGTAAAGTATAAAGAGGATATAAAAGAAAAAGATATTACTGAATTAATAAAATTTATGATGGAAAACAAGATTGAAAAGGGTATAATTATAACAAAAGATCTTTTTAAAGAAGAAAAAATTGAAGATAAAACAATTCTTTATGTGCCTGCATGGCTTTTTTTGCTTTCTTTTTAGTTTATATATTTAGTATAAGTGGTTGAGGGAATTGACACCCAAAGAGCTACTTAAGGTGCTAAAAAAAAGAACTGGTGTCTTGTTAAATAATGAAAGAACCGCAGTAACACTTAGTAATAGCTAAAGGTGCTCAAAGCTGTTGTTGTCTTGATTTTAGCTTTTGTTTTTTCTTGTTTTTTGATTTTGTTTGGTTTCTTGTTTTTTGATTTTGTTTTTTTAGGAAAATCAATAAATTCTTTTAATTGCTTGCCATTCCTCAAAATATCTGAAGATTGTGCCACAAAAGAGGTGCAATTCTTTTAAAGTTTAGTAATATGTCGGAAT
>CAZVOT010000107.1:0-3259 GCA_964628775.1 Candidatus Woesearchaeota archaeon | reverse complement strand
TTAAAAGATTAATTAAAAAATAAAAATTAACTGCAGGAGGTTTTGATGTAAAAAAAGAATATATTTTCTTCTCATCAGAACCTGCTGTTCTCCTGTTTATTCCAAGAAGAGGTTCATTATCTGCAAATGGAACTTCATCCAAATCAAATATTTTTGCTGTTAATTTAACGTCTGGATAATTTCTATTAAAACTGTTTTTTAGACTATTTATTGTCCCGGTTCTTATTATTTTTTTATCTTTTTTTGATATACCTATTAAATAAAGTTCTTTTAATCCCAATTTGTCTCTTAGATGAATTTCGGTAATGCTCCTGCTATTACTTGAAAAAAGTATATACCAGCACATTCCTGTTCCAACTTCATCAATAACTGCAATTTTTTTATAGAGTAATCTCTCTATAAAATTGGGATTGAATACTGCTGAAACTGCTTTTAAAAAACCCTCTTCTTTTGCTAATTCTTTTATTCTTTTTGTTAAAAAATCATCAATTTCACTGGATATAGCTTTATTCATTAATGGAATCATCATTGTTGAAGAGATAGTTGCAAAAAGTTTCTTTGTTCTCTGCATATATTCTCTTTCGCCCATTCTAAGAAGAGCATGTCTTGCAAACATATATACTGGAAATCCCCCTCTTAATGGAACAATAATCAAATTAGGACGTGTTTCAATTAGATACTCTGCGATTTTTATTGATGCCTGTGCAAGTTGATTAAGAAGATTTAAGGTTTTGGAATTACTAAGCCACGTCCTGGGATTATTATCAAATGCCATTATAATATTCTATCATTGAATAAATTATAAATATTGCTGGGTATTTTTTTTATTTCATTCTCAAGATTTATGTTTAAATCAAATTTTTTGATTGATTCCTTTAAATAAAATAGAGATTCAACTGCATGAAAGAAATCCTCATTATCCAATGCTATGTTAAAACATTCTAAAAAAATTTCAACTGCAAATTTGTTATTATTATCTAAAAGCTCAACAGCAGTATTCAACTTTTTATGATAAACTTCTAAATCTTTTTCCGGCATTATATTTTTATATCTTGAATTAGATTTTTAAAGATTCCTTTTTTATGTAGAAAAATGCCGGAACTGCTATTAAGAGGAGAATAAATTCTGTTAAAAGCACGCCGTATTCTGAATTTATGAAAACTGCCAGAGTATCAAATAAGGTATGGAGCATAACTGCAAAGATAAGGTATTTTAATTTATTTTCTCTAACTGATTTGAAAACTAATAATGTGAAAAATATATGGATTGTAATTGCTATTATTCTCTCTAAAAGTCCAGGCAGAACATCCAAAGGAGATAACTTGCCAATAGATGCAATTTGTTCATTGTATAAAAGAACATCATTTTCAGTCATTGTTCCGTTCATTGTTTGATTAATTGCGCTTATGTCTGTTTCTGACAAAGGCTTTGCATTAATGTAAAAAATCATGCTTGAGAGTACTAAAACTGCAATCAATATACTTTCAATTCCGCCCCAGCCAAGTCCAAAAAGAAGAGCTCCACTTTTGTTTAATTTCTTTTTCTTATCTGTAAAAAAATACTTGAAAACCAAGTATCTTGCTGGTTCCTCAAAGACTCCTGCCAAAAATCCGATAAAAAGAGAAAAGAGAAGCATTCCTGTTGATTTTGAAGGAATGTTATTTTCTATGAAAAGAATTACTGGTTCTTGAATATTATTTATAATTGGAATATGAAAAACCTGAACTAATACTGCAAAAAGAGCGCCGTATCCGAATATTTTCCAGGATAATTTTCTTTTTTTGATTAAGTAGCAGGAGATTCCAAGAGGCAGGACAATTTCTAAAATTCCTACAAAAAGAAATGAAGCAATAACTGATAAATCCATATAAAAATCGCAAGGGTACCAACTATTTTAATAGTTGGGGGAATTGCGAACCTCTGTTAAGTTTATACATCTGAATATTTTGTATTTTTGTATGGCAGAGTTAGTAAAGAATATTGAGTTAAGTTTACTTGAACCAACAAAAGTTAAGAAAGAACAATTAGATATATTATATTTTGAATATCTTGCTTGTGCTAAGGAAATCTTCTCTTTCTGGCAGTCAAATAAGGGAATTACACAAAACATCTTACATCACTCCACCTACAAAGATTGTAGGAATAAATTTAGATTGTTGGGGGCTGATACAATTATTAGCTCCAGAGTTATGATTTGGAATAGAAGAAAGATTACCAATAAAATTAAGAGGTTGCCTATTCAATTCAGTTCTAAGATGTTTAGATATGGAAAAACTAAAGGAAATACTCCTTTCTTTGCTTTTTCTGGAATTATAAAAAGTAAAAGGATTATCCTGCCAGTTGTTAAAAACAGATTGTTCCAAAGATTTGAGAGTCATATCTCTAATGGTTGGATTTTCAAATCTTGTAAATTGGTTAAAAGAGATAAGTGGGTTTTGCAGGTTTGTATTAAAAGAGAGTTCGTTTGTAAGAAAAATGGGAACCTTCTCGGAATTGATATTAATGCTGGATGTTTTGCTTTGACTATTATGGATAGAGATAAAAAAGTCTTGAGGCAACTCTATCTTGGGCAAGATATTCTCCATAAACGAAGAAAGATTGAACTGAGGAAAGATAAACTCAGAAGCATCTATGATAAAACTTCCAGTAATAGAACTTTTAAAAGTTTGAGAAAAATCAGAAGATTTGAATACAACTTTGTTAGAACAAGATTGTTCCAAATTAACAATGAAATTACTACTCTCGCTAAGCAATTCAATGTTAGCCATATTGTTATTGAAGATTTGAAGTTCTTGAGGACTGGAAGAAAACTTGGAAATTCCAAAGGAAGAAAAGTCAATAAAATTATAAATAAAATTCCCTATGCTAAATTCAGAAATGCCTTGAATATTATTGCCATTCAACAGCAGATTAATATTGTTGCTATTAATCCCTATAGAACAAGTAAAACTTGTAGTAGATGTGGTCATGTTAATCAAATCGGAACTAAAAGGGAATTGAAGTGTAAATCCTGTGGATTTACTATCAACAGAGATTTCAATGCTTCCAGAAATTTGATTAATAACTTCCTGTTGGGGCGAGATATAACTAACTCTGCCAAGATTAGTTCTTCTCAGATTCCTGACAGACGGATGCTTGTAAACGCATCTTTGCTTTCGAATGAAGTTTGTATTTTGTAATGTTTGTAACATTTTGAATATGAACTAATGAAAGCCACCTAATTTATTAAGTGGTAGTTTACTGTAGATTATCATAATGC
>CAZVOT010000106.1:0-3266 GCA_964628775.1 Candidatus Woesearchaeota archaeon | reverse complement strand
ATGAAAATAAAAATTATTGAAAAATCAAAAAATGAATTAATTTGCAGATTTGTTGTTTCTGATTGTTCTTACACAATTGCAAATGCTGTAAGAAGAGCAATGGTTTCATTCGTACCTGTAATGGCAATAGAATATGTAAATATTTACCAGAATTCATCAGCAGTCTATGATGAAATGCTTGCTCATAGAGTAGGCTTGATTCCTTTAAAAACTGATAGTGATTACCCTTTAAGTAAAGACTGCAAATGCAAAGGAAAAGGATGTTCAAAATGCACTGTCACTTTTACTCTTGAAAAAAAAGGCCCTGGAATTGTATATTCTGGCGACTTGAAATCATCTGATCCAAAAGTAATTCCTGCTTTTCCAAATATTCCTATTACAGAACTTACTGAAAAACAAGAAGTAAAATTTGAAGCAAAAGCAATAATGGGGCTTGGCAAAGAACATATAAAATGGAGTCCTTGCTGGGCAGTATACCAATATTATCCAAAAATAGATATAAAAAATGACAAATGCATTGAAGCAGAAAAAATTTGTCCAAGGGATGTATTTGAAGTAAAAAATGGAAAATTAACCATTGCAAACAAAGAAAACTGCAACTTATGTTTAGCTTGTGTTGAAGAATGCAGGGATGATGCAGTTAAAGTTGAAGGAGATGAAAATAAATTTATATTTACAGTTGAATCATTCGGACAGCTTCAGATAAATGAAATTGTAAAACAAGCCTGCAAATTCATAACAGAAGAACTTGACAGCACAGCAGAACAAATAAAAAACTAAAAAGCAAATTCTTTTTAAACCTATATTTATTTTTTAGATTAATAGGCTATAATTCAAATTTATAGCCAAATGCCAAGATGGCGGAGTGGTCAAACGCGTTAGGCTAAGGACCTAATAGCTTAGTGCTTGCGCAGGTTCGAACCCTGCTCTTGGCATATTCTTTTTTTATTTTATACAGCAGGGTTCGCTGATATAGGTTCGAAACAATAAAATTTGAAAAATCTGATTCAAACAAGAAAATATTTAAAATAGATTATAAAAAATAAATCTCTGTTGGTTTATTCAATTATTGCAACTTTTTAATCCCAAAAAAAGTTTTGTTCAATAAAATAGAATCCAATAAATGCCCTTTGTCTTAAAATAGTGAGCTGTAAAGTAAACGTCTGGAATTTTGAACAAAAAAATTAACTCTTTTTTACAACCAGCTTATTTTCCTTAATTTCAACCTTCAATTCCTGCCCCTCTTTCCATTTCAATTCTTCTATCATTTTTGGGGGTATAACTAAAACCCATTTAGCGTATTCTACATCTCCCACCTTTCTAGAAAGCTGTTTTTGGAGTTTCATAATCTAAAGTATGTTTAGTTATATTTAAACCTTTAGGTACCAACTCTCCAGTAACTAATTAGGTACCGAAAGATATAAATAGTAATAGGTACCTAATATAAACTATGAAGATTGGTATCAGGTGCAAGCATTGCAGAAGTCAGAATTTCAGAAAAGAAGGAACCAGAAAAACAAATAACAGAGGAACTATTCAGAAGTATTATTGCAAGGACTGCCAGAGATTCTTCACTAACGACGACGGCTTTTACCGGATGAGAAACAAGCCGGAAATAATCACGATGTCAATAGACATGTACATATCCAACTTGTCAAGCAGGAAAATGAGGAACCAATTGAAGAGGCACTTTGACCATAAAATAAGCCATGTTTCTATCTTGGATTGGGTGAGAAGATATACATTGAAAGTTCATCAGTTTATAGAAAAACAAGGTTATAATCTAGGCTCGAGTTTCTATGCTGATGAAACCATGATTGATTGTGAAGGAAGAAAAGACAAGTTTTGGTGCTGTCTTGATTGGGATACTCGTTTGATTACAGGAGTACATTACAGTTTATCGAGTAATCCAATTGAAGCTCAAGAGTTTCTCAAGAAGGCAATAAGCAAGGGGAAACCAAAATACATACAAACAGATGCAGGAATGTTTTATCCAAGAGCATTTAGAAAATTATTTTATTCTAATAAATTGGGTGGCTTAACGGTTGAACATAAAATACAGAATTACCAAACAACAAGAATTCATAATTACAGAATTGAAACTGTTTTTATGAAAATCAAGGATAGAGTTCTTGACTTCAGGGGATTGAAGGCTTTATGGTCTGCACCAATCTTGATGAATGCGATAGTTATCCAGCATAACTTTGTAGAAAATCATTGTACGACTACTGAAGTTCCATGTGAAAAAGCTGGAGTTAATTTAGCACTAGGTGAAAACAGATGGCTGGATTTGATAAGATTGAGTAGTAAAACACTATGTCCTCAAACCTAAAGCAGATTTGCAAGTTTCTTGATGTCTTTATTCGCTACATGCGTGTAGATTTGTGTTGTTTTCAGATCCTTATGCCCTAACAGTTGTTGGATATATCTTATATCTGCACCCGACTCCAACAAATGGGTGGCAAAGCTGTGCCTTAATGTGTGGGGTGTTACATTTTTCTTAATTCCAGCTTTCTTTGAAGCAGATTTTATGATCTGCTGGATTGTTCGTTTGTTATATCTTCCCTCCCGTTGGGAAACAAAAATTGGACCTTCTTCTTTTGTTCCATACATTCGTAAAACATCAATCAGTTTTTTGTGAAAGAAAATCACTCTTTCTTTGTCTCCTTTTGCAGTTTTTAGATGGATGATTTCTCTGTCAAAGTCAATGTCCTGCCATTTAAGATTTCTTGCTTCATCTAGCCGAAGACCTGCATAATAAAGGAACATAATAACGAGTTTGTGTTTTAAGTTGTTTGTAGAGTCTATCATCTTATTTACGTCTTCTTTGCTTAATACAAGAGGCAGTTTCAAGGATTTTCTGGCAAGGGGCAGTTTTTCCTCAAATCTAGTATTCAAGACATTTTCATGGAAAAATTTCAAAGCAAAATATGCAGACCTCATCGTTGATTTACTTTTGTTTGTGTACGATAGCAGAAAGTCTCTTGGCGTTTTGCCTGAAGAGAGAAAATTTTTCACTATGGAAATGTAAGATTTGCCTGTTTGATATGAATACCTTCTGAGTTTTACTTCCTCAATCAGTTTGCCAATCAATCTATATCTTTCTTCAGACAAATAATTTTTACTCTCATCTCTCATACAATCTATTATACAGAAAAAGTATATAAAATCTCGCTTTTTATCCTAATCTATGCTATAAAGCGAATATTTATCTCGCTTAATAGTTGTTAGCAGAAATTCCGTCGCCTCACAAAAGTTTAATAAAT
>CAZVOT010000105.1:0-3281 GCA_964628775.1 Candidatus Woesearchaeota archaeon | reverse complement strand
TCAAAAAACAAAACCCAAACCAAAACCCAAACCAAAACCCAAACCAAAACCCAAACCAACAAAAATTACAAGTAAATCTAATATATCTAATACTGATTTAGGAAAAATATTTCCAAATGGACTGCCAGAAAGAATTGTCCTTAATCTGCCACAAGAACTAGCTCCAAAACCTCTTGTAAAAGAAGCACCAACAGATTATACCCCCCAATCAAATTCAGTTAAAAAAATTCCAGATACTAGCAGTATATCTGATGAAATTGGAAATGGAACAGGTTTAGAAAGTATAATATCCAAACCTCTTCCAGCTCCTGAAGTAAAACCTCTTGAACAATATATAGAAGTTAAACCACCAGTTCAAGAAGTAAAATTAACTCCAGAACTGGAAGTAAAACCAGATATCTCCCTTTTTCCAAATATAAAACCAATTTCAGCAACAGAACAAAGTTATATCCAAAACTCAATTCTAATATCAGAAATAAAATCGGCATCCGAAGGAAATAATCAAGAATCAATTTATGCTCAAAAACCAAATCCAGAAATTGAGGTAAAACCAGTAATACAAAACAAAGTAAAGAAGATTTAAAAAACAAAGCAAAAAATCTTATAAATAAAATTACTACTACTGGATGTCCAAAGGATTCACAAATTTATTTTGAATCAGCAAAAAATTTAATTAATTCTTCTAATAATATAAATCAATTAAATAGGGCAATTACTGCTTTTGAAAGAATAATAAATAAATTAAACCCAAACCAAAGGTGAATTAAAATGCCAGAACCCACAAATCAAAAAAAACCAGAGAAGCACACAGTCATAATTACAGCAGGAACTCCAAACTCTGCAAAAACATTATCTTATCATTTTTTACTTGAAAGATTATTCTATTTAATGCAGTCCAAAGATAAAAAACAAGAATACTCAAATCTCGGTTTCCCAGAGAGTTTATCATTAAATGAAATAAAACAAATAAAAAAAATAAAAGCAGGTATAATAAAATCAAGAATAGGTGTCCAAACAGGGTGGTTCTCAAATTCAGTTGAACCTACAACAGTATCATATTATACTATCTCTCTTGGAAATAACAAAAATAATTTAATTTATCATTTAGCCGAAATAGGAGGAGATTTTTCAATAAAAAGAATTCCAGAAGTATTGTCAGTATTAGATTTTGAAAAAACAAATCCCCCACAAGGAATTACTTCCCTTCTTGCAGAATTAAAACAAGAGAATAATTCTTCATTATATGGGCTTCTTCTTGATGCAGTAAGAGGAAACGATGAAAATAAAAGAAATGCTTTGACAAAATTATTTATAGAAAAACCAAACAATAAATCTAACAAACCTCTCCTGCAGGCATTTAATAAATACATAAAAAATAAAGAAAAAAACCCTACGTTTTCAAGTTTATTAAAATCCTGGGGAGAAGGGATTGCATTGTTGTCTTCAATAGAAGCAGTTGTTCCAGAAGATTCAAAAATTATAACAGAATTTAACATATCCCCTCTTGAATCTCTTTTATCAATAAGAGAAAAAACAAATTCTGCAAAAAGAGTAAAAAATTGCTTGGATAACCTTACGTATTTAAGCAAATTCTCAAAAAGATTTGAAAATCCTATAAATCAGGTAAACATAACAAAAGAAGATTTATTATATAATTTATTTATAGACCCATCAACAATAGGACTTTCAGATGTAGAAAGAGAGGTTTATTTTGCATTAAAAAATTCAAATCAAGATAATATTGTTAAAATTATTAATAAATTATCAGGAACTCCTGTTTCTCTTCCTAAAAATTCAAAAAAACCAACTGAAACATCATACTGGAGTAAAGAAAAAGATGCACAAGATAAAGCAAAAAAATGTTTAAATTTAATTGATAGTGAGGGTAATTATTCATTAAATAATCTTTCAAAAGAAAAAATAGATTTTACAAATAATATTTATTTACTAACTAAAATTCTTGAAAACACAATTCAAGAAACAGACATAGAATACTTTGGAAAAAATCCTTTAACTAAAAAAAGACAACCTATTCGAGAGATTAAATTTTTAGCAGAAAATGAAGGAGAAAATGAATATAATCTAAGAATCTGGAATATGCCCGTTAGAATGGATTATGTTTATAATATAATAAGAAATTTAACAGATAATTTTGAAGCAATAAAAACAAAAATAAATGAAGCAGTTCCAACTAATCCTTTAACTAAAGAAAAATACAATGAATATGTAAAAGACATATTATCAAGATTTGGAATGGAAGGAATTCTTGAAAGATTAGAAAAGAATTTTCCAAGTATAAAAACCGATGCATATAATCAAAAAGATAATTTCAGTCATCTTCTTCAAGATGGAATACTTACTGATAACTGGGGAGGTCTACTTAAAATTACAAGAACATTAACAGGAGAACTAAAACCAGAGAGGGATTTAAGTTATGGACAGAAGTTGTATAATCTGTTTGAGGACGGTTTTTTGGATTTTCTTTCTGCCTCTGCATCAGCAGAACAATTATTAACGCTTTATCATTTAAAGAGAATCGATGAAAGTACAGTAATTCAAGCAAATTCTGCCCTGCTTCCAACAAAAAACAAAGATGAGCCAATTTTAAGAAGCGAAATTATCAAGCAAAAGTTGGAATTCATTCTCCAAAATGCTTAAAAATATTTTCATTCTTTTTTAGTAGTAATGAGCAAGGAATTTAATCTTGGCTATTTAATGAATCTTGAAGATAATCCAGAAGATAATCCAGAAGATAATCCAGAAGATAATCCAGAAGATAATCAAGAAAATAATCAAGGTAATCAAGAGAGTACAGAAGAAGGAACCCTTTCTATTTTAAATAACGTTCAAGATATAGAAAATTATCCTATTTTAAATTCTCTAAAAACATTATTTGAAACTTTTAATGATGAGGGGATTTCACCAAAAGAAGCATCCGAACTTATTGTTAATTTTGATAATATTGATAATCTAATAAACAACCAAGGAGATGGATTATTGAATGTTCTTTTTAGTAATGAGGTAATTAATAAAACGAATTATTTTTTGCAAAAATTATTCCCTAAATTTGGGGTAGATTATCAGAAATATAATGAAGAGGACGATTTCATAGCTTTTGTTAAAAATAATGTATCTACTTTATGTAATAATCAAACTTTTCGTACTCTTAAAAATAATTTGGACATATTCTATAAAAAAGATACTACTCCTTTTACCTTTATACAAGAAACAGAAATAAACAGCATTATACGACCTATACTTCAAAAGGAGTATATAAATTA
>CAZVOT010000104.1:0-3310 GCA_964628775.1 Candidatus Woesearchaeota archaeon | reverse complement strand
TATTTTTTTTTCTTTTTGTTGTTTTGCTGATTCAATTTTTCCAAACTGTTTTTCATAATTACTAACTGCTTCAGTCAGGATATTTACCAGTCCTTTTACCAGATTCGGTTCTATTAATATTGAATTGTGTTTTATCACAATTGTTGTTAATTTCTGATTTTCAAGAATATCCATTCTAGGAGTACTCTGCTTGAAATCAACTATGAAATTAGTTTTGCTGTTTGTTAAACTTACAGAATTTGCGAAAAAAACCTCATTTTCGTTTTTTATTATTGTTTTTACCTGATTTTCCATTCTATAATAGAAACTTTGAAAAATATATAAGCATTTGGTTTTAATCTATATGTTAGTTGGAATTGTAGGCAAAGCGAATGTAGGAAAAAGCACTTTTTTCAAGGCTTTAACTTTATCAGATGTAGAAATTGCTGATTATCCTTTTACCACAATAAAACCAAATCAGGGAGTCGGCTTTGTCAGGATAAAATGTCCTTGCCAGGATTTCCATGTAAAATGCACGCCCAATAATTCTGTATGCTTGATGGGAAATAGATTTCTGCCGATTTCTCTTCTTGATGTTGCAGGACTTGTTCCTGGAGCTCATGAAGGAAGAGGACTTGGAAATAAATTCTTGGATGATTTGTCTTCTGCTGATGTTCTGTTAAATGTAGTTGATGCAAGCGGAACAACTGATGAAGAAGGAAGAAAAACAACAGGCTATGATCCAATAAAAGAAGTTAGATTTTTAAGAGAAGAGCTTAATTTTTGGTTTTTTAAATTAGTTTCTGAGATTTATTTTGATGCAGTTAAACTAAATAGAATAAACAGCAAAAACAAGTTTATTGAAAAAATTGCTGAAAAACTCTCTGGACTTAAAGTAAATATAAATCAAGTGAAATTTGCCTGCAAGGAAGTTGGACTTGACTTTGAAAATCCTTCTCTGGACAGCGAGGTTATAAAAAAATTCTCATTTAAACTTAGGGAGATATCAAAACCTATCTTAATCTCCTGCAATAAAATAGATATGCCTTCTTCAAAAGAAAATATTTTGAAAATAAAATCAGAATTTCCAGATTTAATAATTGTTCCCTGCTCTGCACAGTATGAACTTGCTCTTAGGATGGCTGATAAAAATAATTTAATTGAATACATTCCAGGGGATTCTGATTTTAAGATTACTGGAAATTTAAATGAAAAACAAAAGGAAGCCTTGTTTAATATACAAAAATTCATAAAAGAAAATAATGGAACAGGAGTGCAAGAATGCCTCAACAAAGCTGTTTTTGATGTTCTTTCTATGAAAACTGCTTTTCCTGTTGAAGATGAGAATAAGCTTACTAACAATAAAGGAGCTGTTCTTCCAGACGGTTTTTTGCTTGAAAAAAATGCAACAGTCCTTGATTTTGCAGAAAAAGTCCATTCTGCAATGGCAAAAAATTTCATAAGGGCTGTTGACTGCAGAACAAAAAAAATAATTGGCAGAGATTATGTTGTAAAAGACAGAGATGTCTTAACTATAAAATTCAATGGTTAGTAAGTTTTAATAGTACGATAGACAATTCCTCAAAAAATATTCTTTTTTTCTCAAGAATTTTTATTTTATAGCCAAGTTCTCCTGCTTTTTTGCGGATAATGTTTGGCTTTGATAATGAAGAATATAAAAGAAGTATAAAACCTCCTTTTGTTAAATGATTTTTTGCTTTTTCTAAAAATTTTAAAATTGTTTCATTGCCTTTTTTTCCGCCAGTTGTATCATTTTCAAAACCTTCTATGTTATCAAAAGGAAGATAAGGAGGATTGAATACAATTAAATCAAATTTTTCTTTTATACTTGAAAATAAGTTGGATTGAACAAATGGAACTTCCTTTATATTCTGAGGTTCAATATCTGCTGCAAGAATGCTTTTTGCTCCTGCTTTTTTCATAGCTTTTGCGATTATTCCTGAGCCTGTACCCATATCCAAGCATTTTTTATTTCTGCATAAGATTTCTGCGTGTTTTTTTATTAAGAATGAGTCTTCATCAGGGATATAAGTCATTTTTTACACCAGTTTTAGGACTTCTTTTAAGTTTTCTATTGAGTTAGGGGTATATTTTTTCCTGTCAATTAATAAGCAGTTCATTCCTGCTCTTTTTGGCATTTCTACATCATAATTTATGCTGTCACCTATATGCAAAATCTCGCTTGGAGAGAGATTATTTTTTCTGCATATTTCCTTGTAACATTCGTCATTTTTTATTGATTTCATATCTGAAATTGTTGAAATTATCAAATTAAAGTACTGTGCAATTCCTGTCATTTCCATTTTTGTTTTTAGAAATTCATTTGTGCTGTGGGTTATCAAAATAAGCTTGATCTTCCTTTTTTTAAGTTCTTTTAATACTAGAAGAGTTTCGGGGAAGATTATATTCTCGCTGTTTTTTTCCATTCTTTCTTTTATTTCTTTTATCATTTTTTCTGCTTCTATTTTTATATTGAAAAATCTCTCCCATTTTTCTGTGCCATACCAGGAAATGTCTTTTTCCTGTCTGTCAGCTTCTTCATATTTTTCCATTGCATTTTTTTTTGCAGATTCATAAGAAATTTTATGGGTTCTTGCTGCTAACTTTGGAATTTCTTCAAACCAGAATATCTCATCTATTTTTTCATTTATCAAAGTGCCGTCCAGGTCAAATGATACTGCTTTAATCATAAATTTCCACAATCTCCTTTGCTATTTTTGATGTATGTTTGTCTTCAATTTCTGGATTGAATTCAACCAAATCCATTGAAGCTGTTTTTTCTTTCAGTTCTTTTAAAAGATTTATTATTTCTGAAGTTTCTGCTTTACCGTCAGGATGTCCTGTTGCTTTTGCTTTTGCAAAAACATCAATATCAAGAGATATATAAATTTCTCTGCTGCTTATAAATTCCTTGATTCCTTTTATATCCAGCGGAGAAAAACATCTTATTTTGTTTTTTTCTATGAATTTTTTTTCATTTTCAAATACTTTTGAGAGTCCGATGTAGCAGAAATTAGAGTTATCTAGAATTCTTTTTTCAAAAAGAACTTTAATTAAATCTTCATAAGTCGGAGGTTCGATTATAACATCTGCATCAGCGTGGGCATCGATGTATAAGATAACTGCTGATGGAAAATTCTCCAAGAAAGCAGTAATTAAAGGATAAGATATTGAATGGTCTCCTCCTATTGAGAAGATAAAGTCTTTTTTGAAAAGTTCCTTTGATTTTTCGTAAATTCTTTTATGCGTTTCTTCTATGTTGAGTTTTTCCGGCAGAACTTCTTCTATTTTTTGTTCATTTTCAAAGAAA
>CAZVOT010000103.1:0-3314 GCA_964628775.1 Candidatus Woesearchaeota archaeon | reverse complement strand
TGTTGTTTTTTTCGGGGTGTGCAACAATATTACCTTGGAAGAAGTCAGATATATCTAAACAAAAGAAGACAGGATTTCTCCAAAAGGAAAAAGAAATTGAAAAAATAAAAAATAATGATGACCTTTATGTAGGTGAGGCAATAGTCCAGATAAAGACTACATCTGAAGATGCAATTGAAAGAGCAAAGGAGCGAGCGAGGGAAGAATTAGCTAAAACAATAAAAGTTAAAGTTGAAAAAACAATAGAAGATATAATAGGTAAAAATGCTCGAAAATCATACGAATTATTTGAGAGCAAAACAAAGTCCTACAGTAAAGCGGTTTTAACCGACATACCTCCTGGAAAATATTTTTTGGATTATCCTACAGCAAAAAGTGTTACTTATCTACTTTGGGTATCAAAAGAAAAATACGAAGAAAATGTTAAAAAAGACATTGAAACTCGTCTTGTTTCAGTTAGAAAGATTTACGAAATGGCTAAAAAGAGTGAAGAGATAGATGATTTTATTGCTGCAAAGAAAGGATATGGAAAAGTTATAGAGATGTGTCATGACATTGGAATAGCAACTGTATCTGCTGATGCGACCTCTGAACTGGAAAAAATACTTATCGTCTCAGAGTCAAATCTGCTGAAGATTTCGATGAAGGCAGCAGATGATTTTCAGAAAAAAGGGAAATTTTATGAAGCGTTGGAAACATACTTTGAACTGTATGGAAAAGCAAAAGAATCGTCTCCTGAAATTTTGCCGGAGATTGAGTCAAAAGTAAAAGAAATACTTCAAAAAGTATCAGCAAAAATAGAATCAATTTTTATAGAGTGCATCAAGAGTGTTAATTCTTTAACTGTGGAAACCTATGTGAGGGAAAAGACCCAGAAAAAAATTCTTTCAGGCATTCCGCTTGAATTCACCGTAGAAAAAGGGAAAGGATTATTAAACTCTACTCTTTCACAGGAAGAGGCAAAAGAATATATAAATCTTCTCACAGACAGGGATGGAATTGCCCAGTGTTTTGTTATTTCTCCACCGGATGAAGCAGTGACAATTTCTGTAAAACCTGATTTGCGTGGGTATCTTGGAGGAGAACTCCTAATTCTATTAGAAGCAAATATCAAACTTGTGGAAGAAATGGAAATTTTATATCTCGCCGAAAATCTAAATAAATTTGTAAAAGAAAAAACTTTAACTCACACCTGGTATCCGGAAACAGCAACTAAACAAGAAGAGCCGTATGACTTTGTAGAGAAATGGCGAAAGGACTGGGAAGGAGGCATTAACTCTTTTGAAGAATATAGTAACTGTTATTCTGAGGATTTCTATTCCGATAAGGGAGAAAATATCCTTGCATGGAGGCAAAAAAAGAGAAAATTTACTTCTCGGAACATAGAGGTAAAAATAACCGAATTCAGAAAAAAAGAACTTCAGAATAACCAAGTTGAAATAACTTTTACGCAACATTATGTTTCAGGAGAACAATCTGACCTCGGAGAAAAAACTCTCCGAATAAAGCCAGACGGCGTTTCATGGAAGATTTATTTTGAAGGATGGACTCCTTTGAAAGAATCTACTGTGAATAAAGAGGAAAGTATGACCTCATTTCAAGGTTCTTCCTCATTTACAGATGAATATGAAATTAAAGAATTTTTGCAAGATTGGAAATCATCCTGGGAAAAATCATTCACAAGTGATGCGGATTTTAATAAATATATTTCCTGCTACTCAAAAGATTTCACTACACAGAAGAAAGGTCGGTCAATGAATTTAAATGATTGGAGAAGTTATAAGCAAGGATTGAGCAGAAAATATAGTTGGATTAAAATTGAGATTGAAAATATAAAGATTAAGCCATCTCAGGATTCGATGAGAGTTAAATTCAATCAGACCTACCGTTCTTCGGGGTATTCTGATAAATCTCAAAAAATTTTACACCTGATGAAAGAATCCGGTAAGTGGAAAATTACATATGAGTATGCAGAGTAAAAAAGCGATGACTGTTATTATACTTTTTGCGGGTGCTATATTTTTATATAAAATTTTGCAGGCAGATGATTTCTCGCTTCCCTTAAAAGGATACTATATCGTGGTAGATAAGGAAAATTTTATGTTTTATCTTTATGAAGGGAATAAAATAGTGCTAAAAACTATATGCTGTACAGGAAAACGAGCAGGCAATAAAAAAAGGGAAGGTGATGAAAGAACACCTGAGGGAAGATATAAAATAGAAAAAATAGAAAAAAGGAATAAGTACGAATCGCTTTATCATACATTCGGAGCATATTTTTTGAAGATTAGTTATCCCAATCCTGTTGATAATTCTTTAAAGATGAATCCCGGGAGCGGTATTGGTATTCATTCATCAAAAAAATATTCTGAATATAGGTCAAGACGAACTCTTGGATGTGTTACTATACCCGAACCAAAACTTTTAAATCTGTTGAATTATGTAGAGGAAGGGACTCCTGTTTTTATTTACGCGCATTTGCCTGTTCCACAGAAGCCAAGAGAACAAATTGAGGATTTTCTTACTGAGTGGAAAAAAGCCAGAGAGACAAAAAATCCCCGGCGGCTTTATGATTGTTATTCGTATACTTATTCCCCAGAAATGCTGATTTATAAGGATTTACCTTCGTATGGAGAAAGGGATATTAATATCATATTTAAAAATGTAAAAAAGGAACCTACACGGCACAGCATCAATGGTTTATATCCAGAAGAAGCAATGGTAAATTTCAGAGAATATTATTCTTCCAGTTTATATCCATCTTTAACAAAGAATAAAACGTTGATTCTTGATAATCAATTCGGGTACTGGAAAATAAGAGAAGAACGAATATTACGATGAAAAAATTTGTTTTTCCCTTTTTAGTTTGTCTATTTATTAGTACTCCAAGATTAGATGCTATTTTTTCTGATGAAAATGGCAACACAATTCTTCC
The DNA here is from genome assembly GCA_964628775.1 of Candidatus Woesearchaeota archaeon. GTDB lineage: Archaea > Nanobdellota > Nanobdellia > CAZVOT01 > CAZVOT01 > CAZVOT01. Next base: position 379 of record CAZVOT010000103.1, on the reverse strand, counting down.
AGTTGAAACATACTTTGAAAATACAGAATATGAACTCTGTATTTACAAAATCAGAGGAGCAATACCAGGAAATACTATGCTTATAGTGGGCGGAATTCACGGAGATGAACCTGGTGGTTATCTTGCACCAACTTATCTGCTTAATTATCGTCTTAAACAAGGAACCTTGATAATTATTTGCAGGACAAACAGAAAAGCAATAAGCCAGGATAAAAGATTTATTGATAAAGATATGAATCGGCTTTATGGAATTCCTTATTTGCCTTCTAAAAAGGAGACCTATGAGGATAAAGTAGCAAAAATACTTAAGCAGAAACTAAAAAACGAAAAAATAGATGCGATGCTTAATCTTCATGATGGTAGTGGGTTTTGTTCTCAA
>CAZVOT010000102.1:0-3321 GCA_964628775.1 Candidatus Woesearchaeota archaeon | reverse complement strand
AAATGAAAGACTAATAACAACTCATTCTAATCTCGCAAGTGTCGAGGTCAGGTAATTATGAGAAAATCAATCAGAAACGGGCTTTTTATATTATTGGTATTTTTTGGAATTCTATTTATCTTTGTAGGTATAGATTTATTGAACGAAGATGTTGGTTCTGGCTTAGTGGGAGTTATTTTAGGATTGGTTATGGTCATAATCGGAGTTAAAAAGATAATAAAACAAAGAAGAGAGAAACCCGCCTTTAAAAAAGGAGAAGAGAATATAATTGATAATGAAAAACAAGTTAAGTTGGAAATAGAGAAAAAGAAAGTTGAAAAGGAAAAAGAAGAAAAAGAAAAGAAAGAAGAGTTAGACAAGAGATTAGAACAAGAGAAAAAAGCAGAGGAGGACGCAAAAATAATTAAATACCTCAATAATTTTATTAAAAACTTTAATATCCAACATTTAGAGGCAATACCCATAGATTTCAAAAAAGATATTATAAAAAGAGCAGAGTTTGTAACAAGCAAATTGAAAAATAATCACAAATGGTTTTCTTCTGAAGAATTGAAGCATTTTGGAATAAGTGATTTAAGGTTTGGTAGTTTTGAGAATATAGCAGAGTCAATAAGACTCAATTTACTTATTATGCAAACTTATCCTTCACTCTTATATATCAAACTAGTCTATCCTTCCGAAACAATAAATTATGAGCAAGTTTTCAAAGGGTATTATGAACTTTTTGATTTGTTGCAGGATAACAAAATACAAAATTTACATAGGCTAATAAAAACTAAAGAAAACATAGATATTTATGAATCAGAACTCATACAAAAATTGATATGCTCTTCAAAGAATATAAAGAAGAAGTTACTTGATGATAAACTAAATAAGATTGCTGGTTCTAATTTAAACGAGTTTGCATTAAGTGTTTACAAATTATTTGGTGAGAATTTTGAGCAGGATCTCGAGTATATCTATAATCATCTCTCTGAAAAAAATAAGATTAATTTTCTTCCTATGGACTTGAAGAAAGAGATTGATAGTATAAAAGAAAATAAAAAGCTAAAGAAATTTGAAGAAGAATTATTTAAGGAGAACGCTAATCATGTTAAAAAAATTAGAATGGAAGATATTGAAACTATGAATGGGTTTGAATTTGAGAGATTTTGTAAAGATCTTTTTCAAAAAATGAATTTTAAAGTTGCTACAACTAAAAAATCTGGAGATCAAGGGGCCGATATAATAATGGAAAAAGATGGAGAAAAGATTGCAGTTCAGACAAAAAGATACTCTAAAGGGATTGTCGGAAATAAAGCTGTCCAAGAAATAGTGGCCTCTCTTAAATATTACAACTGCAATAAAGGAATTGTAGTAACCAACAGCAGATTTACAAAATCTGCTCAAGATTTGGCAAGGAAAAATAAAATTGAGCTGATTGACAGAGATAAAATCAAAAAGTTGATAGAAGATAATCTTTAAAATTTTTTAATAGTCTCTTTTTTATTTTTTAAATATCATCTTATTGAGAAAATCATTAGCCTTTTTGCTAAATATTCTTATCTTATTTTCTATTTCCCTTTCACATTCTATACAAAAGTATTTTATTGCCATTATCCTATTAGTCCCTTTTAAACTGAATTTGTTTTCTCCACCCCAAATTAGTTTTTTCTTTTTCCTTAATATTATTTTATCTTTTTTTGATAGTATTTTATAAAAATGAATTTCTAAGAGTTTATTATGCCCTTCATCAATGGAGAGAATAGGGCTCCATCCAATCTTATTTGACACATTCTTTAATAGGATTAATCTTATATCTTTTTCTGAAATAGAATAACAAAGTCTCCATTCTTTTTCAGCTATATCCCTCTTTAAACTTTCTTGTGGTAAGTAAACTAAATTATATAGAAATTCTAATTCTCTAAAGATAATAGGAAATTCGTTCTTCATCATTACTTCATGAATAAGATTCTATTTATTAACGTTTCTAAAAGTTTATGTAAATTAAATAATCTCCCCCCAACATTTTTTCTATAAAAAATTCTCTACTCGCAGTTCAAAACTTTTAGTAGTTTATTTAAACCAGATTTTTTTAAGATTATTATGAAATCTTATATAGTTTCAGTTTTCAAAAAAGAAGATGGAATTAAGAAGATATCGAAAAGGCTCATAGAAGGTTGATAGGAATTGCTAAGAAAATGAATGTTAGCATTTCCTCTGAATGTCCTCGTGGATTAACATAACTATTTCCTAAAACTCCCCCACACTCTCTCAACTCCCAATTTTTATTTCGTTTTTTTGTATGTCTACAGAAAGATTTATAAATAATGTAGACATATACACAATATGGCATATATTGAAATTCAGAAAAGAAATAAGAGGAAGTATTATTATAGAGTTATCTCTGTTAGAAAAGGGGAAAAAGTAGAGAAAAAAAGAAAATACTTAGGTGTTAATTTATCTTCAAAAGAATTATCTCAAAAAGTAAAAGGAGCAGACAAAGCACTTCTAAAAAATAAAAAAATTTTAAAGAAAAACGCCTTAGAAACAATAAAGCCAAAAATAATCAAAATTCTGAAGAAAAATAAAATAAAAAAGGCAGGAATATTTGGAAGCTATGCTAAAGGAGAGCAAAAGAAAAATAGTGATATTGACATCCTAATTCAGCCGACTAAAAATATGGGCTTTAAATTTGCTGGATTGGAGATAGAATTATCTAAAAAATTAGGCAAAAAAGTAGATTTAGTAAGCTATGATGGGATAAGCCCTTATTTAAAAGAGGAGATTTTAAGCCAGGAGGTAAGAATAATATGAGTGAAAAAAATGATTTGATTTTTATTAAGCATATAATAGAAAGCATCAGTGCAATAGATGAATTTTCTAAAAATATGGACAAAGAGGAATTGGTTTCAAATAGAATGAAGCAGGATGCAATTGTAAGGGAGATAGAGATTATAGGAGAGGCAATAAAAAATATTTCAGATAATTTAAGAAAAAAATATTCTTCAATACCTTGGAAAGATATTGCTGGAACAAGAGATAAAATGATTCACCGTTATTTTGGTGTTGATTTGAACATAGTTTGGAATATTATCAAAAAAGAACTTCCAGAATTAAAAGAAAAAATTCAAAAAATAGAAAAAGAATTAGAAGATGAAGGTAGATGAAATCTCCGAGGTATCCAAACAGAATATTAAACATTAGTTTCCAACAGGAAACGAATAAGTTAAAGATTAGTTTTATACGCAAAACTTATGTTTAGAGCTCTATAACCCCTTTTTATAAATATGGCTCTTAGCCAAATTTTGAACTGAATCGAATATAAATACAAAATTTCTA
>CAZVOT010000101.1:0-3338 GCA_964628775.1 Candidatus Woesearchaeota archaeon | reverse complement strand
GGTATAAAACACTATTTAGTTTTTTTTCAATCAATGAGGGGATTTGTTCTTTTAGAAGTTCTGGGTGGGTTTGGGCAAGAGAGTATAGAATTTCATAAAACTCCTCTCTTTTTTTATATATAACATAAGGTATTATCAGATTTTTTATGAATCTTTTATCTTGTTCTGAAAATTTATTAAAGTTCATATCAAGTAATTCCTGTAATTTCATGCAGACAGAATCAAGAGGAAGTTTTAGAATGTAAGTAATGTTAGTTCTGCTTTCATCTGTTTCGTCATTAAAGTATGCTTCTCTGAATTTTACAAATGATTGGTAAGTCATATTTTCAATGTAAGATTTTATGCCTCTGTCTTGTATTCCTGCTTTTTGGAATAATCTTTCAAATGCTTCCGGAAGAAAGCGATTTATATTAAACATTCCTTCTGCACCGTAAACTTGAGAGACATAATTTGCAATTGCATTTATTATCATATTAACATCGTGGACATCCTGAATTTCTTTCATCTCTTCTTTTTCTGGATTTAATTCATAAATCATTCCTTTGCATTCGTGTCCTATTGGTTCTATTTTAAGTTTTTCTTTATTTTTGTAAAATACTGATAAATGTCCTTTTCCACCTGAAATAAATTTGTTTGAATAAACATCTGACTTTCCTTCAACATTTGTTGCAAGTCCTATTTTTTCTTCTTTTTTTGAGAGATTTGGGTCAGGGATTAGAAGATAATAATTATTATTATACTCTTCTATTGTTATTTTATTTTCTTCATTTGTTTTAAAATTCCAGTTTTTGAGGATGTATTTTAGGATTTCTTTTCCTTCAAGTTCTTTGAATTTTACTTCTGGAAGATAAACTACTGATTTTTTATATTCTCCAAATAAGAAAGGATTTAATTTCAGTATTTTCTCTCCTGTTTCATTTATTTTTTGATATACGGACTTATCTGAAGTTTCTAAGAATCTTATTGTGTCCTGAAAGAATAAATCTTCTGTTGTATCCTCTGAACCTATTATTTCTCCTAATTCTAAGAGAGAATTTCTTAGATTTTCAAATAAGTTTCTTAAAGATTCTAGATTATTTCTCTTGAGTTTTATTTCAATATCATTTAGAATTGAAGTAATTTGGTTTTTAAGCGGTTTGATTTTTTCAAGAATAATTATTGGAATATGTTCTGACATTAAAATAACAATAAAGAAAAGAAATTAATAAAGTTAATGTTTTACAAAATTCCCATTGTTTTGGGTTCATCAAATCTTTTGTATTTGAAGAGTTCTGATTCCTTAAACCAGAGAACTAATTCTTGTTTTGCTTCTTCTGGTGTTCCTGATGCATGAACAATGTTTGGTGCTGCTATGCCTGCCAGTGTTGAATAACCAAGGGCAATATGAGCATAGTCTCCTCTTATTGTTCCTGGCTGGCTTTGTTCAGGAGATGTTAAACCCACTATTTTTCTTACTATTGAGACTGCTTTTATTCCTTCAAGAGCCATTGCTACAACCGGACCTTCTGTTATAAAATCTATCAATGTCTTATAGATTTTTTTTCCAAGTTCTTCTACTGTTCCTTCAAAGTCAACACCGAACTTGGAGAAGTCATCTATACTTTTCTGTCCGAGAATCGGAGCCATTTTTGGGTTATAATGTTTTTTGGCGAATTCTTCATCTATCCAAACCATTTTGAGTCCGATTACCTTGAGTCCTCTCTGTTCAAAGCGCATTATTATATCTCCAATAAGTCCTCTTTCTACTCCATCAGGTTTTACTAGAACTAAGGTTCTTTCTATCTGGAGTTTTGCAAGTTCAGCTTGGTTTGACATTCTTATCTTCTTTTCTTTTCATTAGTTTGATTCTTTGTTCTTTTTCTTTTTTGTAGTCCTCTGTCCACTCTGTTTTTCTTGGATTTCTGCCTAATTTAAACATATTTTTCTCGCATTTTCTTTTGCAGAACCAGAATAATTTTCCGTCGTTTTTTGCAAAAAGAATGCCAGTTCCAGGTTCTATTATTTTACCGCAAAATGAGCATTTTTGCATTTTACTTTCTCCTTCCGCTTAGCGGAGATGCTTCAAGTTCAGTTTCTCTTAACATAAGAATATGTCCTACTGCTATCGGACCTTTTACATTTCTTCTGATAATCTTGTTTTTATCCTGTCCTTCCAAAATCTTGCATCTAACTTGAGAAATTTCTCCTCTGTTTCCTGTTCTTCCTATTAATTCCATAACTTGGGCTGGAGAAGCTTCTCCGAAAATAAACATTTCCTTCTCAGTTACTTTTACTTCTTTTGTTTTTTCAGTTTTATTTTTTAAACCGCCGCCCATTTTTTAATCACTCACTTTTTTTAGATGATTTCAAGGATTCAATTAATTCCAGGAATAATTTTTTTGCTTCAGGATTAGCGCCTACATTAGATATAGATATTCCTGCACAAGATATATTTAATCCTGCTACTCTTCCTAAGTCCTGTTTTAATGGAACATTTACAAATGGAATGTTTTTGTTTTTACATAACACTGGAATGTGCATTGTTATTTCTTTTGGCTGTACATCATCTGCTATGATTACTAATTTTGCTGAACCATTTTCTATTGTCTTTGTAACTTCATTAGTTCCTTTTTTTAGAACACCGCCAGTTTCTCTTATTTTTTCAAGAGTGTCATAAACTTGACTTTCTAATTTTCCTGCCATATTCAAAATCACCTCACTATTGTTTCATTGGTTTTTGACATTAAATTCCATTGGCATTTTTGGTTTTTAATATCAAAAGACTAAATTTGTAAAAGGTATTTAAAGGTTTCTGTTTAGGTGTATTGGGGCGTAAGAGGGATCTTAATTCTTGGATTTATTTTTTCATCACCACAATCTTTTTAAATGTAATGTCATTGCTAATGACATAATTAATGGCATTTAAAATGACACAAAAAGTAAAACTATTAACAGAAAAGGATTTTGATGTTGATAAGGTATTTGAAGTAAGAGTAATTGATTTTAGGGAGAGAGGGGGAATAAAACAAAAATCTTTTTCAGTATTAGTAAAAAAGGGCACAAAGAATAATGAATATCCTACAACCGAAGAAGTTAAGGATTTCCTTGAAAATAAAATAAAAGAAGTTTAGGTAATCAGATATAAATTTATAAGGATAATAATTCTTATAAAGTATATGAGTAAAAGAGTAAAGTTACCTAAATCTTTAAGGAATATAATTCATAATGCTCTAAATTTAAGGGGGTATGAGATAATGGAAGCATATGTAGATGAACAAGAATATCAAATAAAAGATGGTTTGGGAAAGTTACGAAAATTTTTAGATATTTCTGAATCCGAAAGTGTTTGCGATTGTTTT
>CAZVOT010000100.1:0-3388 GCA_964628775.1 Candidatus Woesearchaeota archaeon | reverse complement strand
TCAATAAATTCATCAACTGCCCCTGCTAAAATAATATCTTTCGGTATTTCAGTTGGGGGCTGTCCAAAAATAAAAGACAAGTTTAGTAAAAATAAAAGTCCAAAAAAGATTTTCTTTTCCATAATTATTTTAAAATTAAGCTGTTTTTATATTTTTTTGTTGAATAATTACACTATTAATAAAAAACAAAAAAAGAAAGAAAATTTATCTTTTTTTCTTTTTCTTGTCGTATTCTCTCCAGTTTTTTGCTGATTTTCCTGCTTTTTCAAGTAACCCCAAAGTCATTTCTCTTATTTTGCTGGATTTTATCTTTCCTCTAACTTTTTCAGAAACCATTCCTGCAACAGTTCTTGCAATAGGAAGGGGGGTTCCTGATTTTACACATGCTCTTTCAATTTTTGATTTTTTAAACTGTTCTGTTTTGCCGTCTCTTTTAATGACTATTTTTGATTCTGCCATATTACCACCTCCGATTAAAAATTAATCATTTTTTTATATTTAGCTTTTTGGGTAATTTTAAAAGTGTAAATCTTCTAAAAAAAATCATGGAAGGAAAAGATTTGGTAATCGGCGGTTTTGGTTTTATCGGAACTAACTTGGTAAAAGAACTGATAAAAAATAACAGAACAGTAATAGCAATGGACAATGAATTCCTAGGAAAGGAAGATAATTTAAAAGGAGTTGACTGTGAAAAAATAAAAGGTGATGTCTATGATTTTGATTTTTTATATTCTCTTGTAAAAAATAACAATATAAAGAGAATTTATTATCTTGCAGGCTATTCCTCAGGCCCAATGTTTGAAAACGAACCTATGAGAGTTCTTGACTGCATAAAGGGTTTTATGAATGTTCTTGAAATGGGCAGATTATTTAACTGCAAGATTGTCTACGCATCAACAAGTTCTTTCTATGCAAGATGCAAGATGCCTTTTAAAGAGGATATGAGAATACTCCCTGGAACTCCCTATGAACTTTCAAAATATGCAATGGAACAGTGCGCCAACATGTATTCATTATATCACAATGTCTCTGCAAACGGACTTAGATTCTTTTCAGTTTACGGCCCTCATGAAAAATACAAAAGAAGATTTGCAAATAATTTATCCCAGTTCTACTGGAGCATAAAGCATGATGTTTCACCTATAGTTTTTGGAGACGGTTCGCAGACAAGAGATTTTACATATGTTGGTGATTTAGTCAAAGCAATAGTAATGATAATGGATAAAGCCAAAGGAAGCGAAGTTTATAATATTGGAACAGGAAAAGAGTATTCTTTTAATGAAATGATAGAAATAATAAACACTCTTCTAAAAAAAGACATAAAACCAACATATATTAAAAATCCACTTAATAATTATGTTTCCCGAACAAGAGCAAGCATAAAAAAAATAAAAACAGAAATCGGCTGGAAACCCAAAACCTCGCTTAAGCAGGGAATAAAGAAAATAATAAAATTCAATGAAGATGTATCTTTTTTAGATGTGCTTAAATTATACGAAAAAATACCTCTGACTTGGAACAAAGAAAAGAAGAAATGGGAGTAAGGAATTATCTTTTAAATATTTCCTTATTCATTTTAATTTAATGATTGAAAATAAAAAAAATAAAGACATAGAAGAAATACTATCTACAAATGAAAATTTCACATATTCCTGTCCAGAATGCTTGACAAAAAATCAGATTATTCATGACACTCAAAGAGGAGAATACACCTGTTCAGAATGTGGTTTGATTCTCTCAGAAAGAAGGATGGTGTCTCAAACGCAGTTATCTTTTGAAGGAGAAAAGAATATCAACACAAACACTCCCTGCAGGGGGCTTCTTGGCGGAAAAAAAGTATTTAGAATAAACGACAGGTATTTTTCAAGAAGAGCAGAAAGCAAAAGCAATAGAACAGAACAGTACAGAAAAAATATTTTTGATATAATAACACAGAATTTAATCCAATTATACGGCGCTCTTCCAAAAAATATTAAAGAAAAAGCAGAAGAAATATACACTATTGGCTTGAAAGAGGATTTAGGAAAGTATATCGTTGGACTTGACGGCTTGGTAATATCTGCATACTCTCTTTCTTTTTCAATAAACAACAGAACATTTAATTATACTAAGATAAGAAATATTTTCAATTTTGACAGAAATAAAATAAAAAAAATAAAAAGAACAAAGAAGGATTTGGAGCATTTTATAAAAAAAGAAAATTTAATGAATATATCAGTTAAAAGTACAGCAGATAAAGTAAGGGAAGCTCTTAATGATTCAAATAATCTCTTTACAGACATTAATACTTGGAACTCTATTGAAACCAATAAGAATACTGCAGTAAAAAAATTCAATAAAATAAGCAAAGCAAATAGATACGAATTAAATGAAAACCTGGAATCTATTATGTTATTTTTAGAGAACTCCAAAGATAGTTTTACAGGAAGTCCAAAGACAGCAGCAGCAGCAATTCTATATCTCGCTGTTAATAATTTTTTTGAAAAAACAGTTCTTACAGAGAGAAATTTAGCAAACTTATACGGTTTATCAGATGTTTCAATAAGAACAAGAAAAAAAATAATAGAAGATGCTTTTTTAGATTCTTTTTATCCATTGTTCAAATTATTCGGCTTTAGAAAAAGAAGAATTTAAACAAGGCTGAAAATTACTTTTCCAATATACTTTGAAGTTATAATAACAAAGAACATAATAAGTACATGTTCTAAAATTATTGGAATTGGTTTTTCATTATTTCTTTTTGCAATTAAAAAACTTAACAATGTAATCAGAATAAACCCCCATATTATTGAGATTATTGTTCCTATATACAATGAAAAAATAAATATTGGAATTGAAAAACTCATTGCAGTTATAAATTTTGAAAAAAATGTATATATTGTAGTAATCCAAACATCTTTTGTTTGTTTCTTGCTGGCTTCTTCTGATAAATGCATTCCAAGAGCATCAGACATCCCATCAGAGAAAGCAATTATAAATATTGAAGCAATAACAGCTGTCCTTGAACCTGTTCCAGCCTCAATTCCCACAACGAGTCCGAGAGTAGTAATAACTCCTGAAGTGAGTCCGAAACTAACTCCCTTTGCAATGGGTTTTTCTCTTAATTTCATATAATTTCTAAAAAAAGTACTATTTAAAGATTTTACAGCACACCAAATATTTTTTAAGATGTATTATCATATTTTTTTAACAAGGGCTCATAGCTCAGCCTGGCCAGAGCGGCTGGCTCTTAACCAGCAGGTCGAGGGTTCAAGTCCCCCTGAGCCCACTATTAATTTCTAGCGAAGGGGTGCCAAAAATTTATCTTAATTTCCAAAGAATTTTTCAGCATCTCTGAGCCCACTATTAATTTCTAGCGAAGGGGTGCCAAAAATTTATCTTAATTTCC
>CAZVOT010000099.1:0-3404 GCA_964628775.1 Candidatus Woesearchaeota archaeon | reverse complement strand
GGAAAATTTTTTCTTTTTGTATTAATTTAGTATTTTTCTCATACTCTTTGAAATTCTTCAAATACAAACCAATAAAAAACAAAACAAAAATAAAAAGAACTAAAACCCAGTATCCAGAGAATGTCTCATTTAAATTTTTATACTTCTGTTCAGAAGAAAAATTGGAAAAAACCAAGAAAGAGATACACAAAATAAAACCAAGGGAAATCCATATTCTCTTCTTCCCAAAAATAGAGGAAATATCATAAAATAAAAGCATAGAACCTAAAAAGAAAAAAGGAAAAAGATTAATTATCCTTGAACTAGAACTAGCAGAAAAACTGGAAACCCAATCAATCCCCCTATAAGGATCAAAAAAATAAGGCTCCTGATTTTCGCTGACACTTACCTTGAATCTGTCTGTTCCCATAGGTGCCTGAACCCTGGAATATATTTCAGACACAAACTTAAAAGTAAAATCAGGCATAATTATAATTCCAGCAATCAAAATAATCAAAAGGCCTGCAATTATTGAAACAAATCCAATAGGGAGCCCCATTTTCTCTATTTTTTTTGAGAATAGAATAAAAATTCCTCCGAGTATAACAGAAGGGAAAAACAAAGTAAAGTATTCATGTTTAATAATTCCAGTTACCCCTCCAAAACGATTTGTTAAGCTTACAAGCATTAAAAAACTGACAAAGAATATTAGCAGTAAATTAACATAATCTTCTTTTTCAAGATTTTTTAGAAAAATCATAGCTATATAATAAGCGCTTATACCCATAACCACAAATATAAACCCTCCCCAGCTCATTCCGGAAATTCCAAGAGCAATTCCGCAGGCAATTGCATCAATATTTTTTTTCTTCTTAATAACTCTAATTAAAAGATAAATACACAGAAATAAAAAAAACGAAGCAATAGGTTCTTTTTCCAAAACTCCTGCAGTAGTTCTATAAAGATAAGCCGGAACAACAGCAAGAGATAAAGCAGATATTAAACCGGCAATTTTATTGTTGAATATCCCCTTTACTATAAAATAGAACATTAAAATTGACAATGCCCCGAATATAGCAGTATAGTAAACAGAAGAGTAAAAAATAGTAAATCCAAATAAATTTTCAAACAATCTATGCAGATAAACAACAGCATAAGAAGGCATAGGCGACTCAGCCTTGGTATCAAATCCATCTGGATAATACCTTAATTTATCATTTGCAACAAGAAAGCCGTCTCTGTCAATATACTGAGCATACCTATAGAATATATACGAATCAATATCAGGAAGAAACTCTCTGACAATATTTCCTGCATTATCTCTAATCTGTAAATTAGGAATATTAGCAGTCCTGATAAAAAAAGAAGTAATTACTATAGAAAATAAAGCAAAATAAACAAATAAATTCTTATTCTTCTTGATTTTGGAAGAAATATCCTTTAAATTTAGTTCATACTCAACTTCTTTTTCCATTATCTACACCATTATTATCGGAGACACTCCAACTTCAATCAAAGCCCCTAAGATTAAAAGCAAAAATGCTATAATTATTAAATCTATCGCATCAAAAAACATTTTAAAAAAAACTTTTCTGCTGTTTTCTCTTATAATAACCGCAGATATAATCCCTCCAGCAATTCCTCCAATCAAATAAGCAAATAATTCAGGTATGCCATGCAGGAAATATCTCAAAAAACTCATGGGAATAATAGTTAAATTAAATCCAAGCAAAGCAATTTTAGTCCTAATCAAATTTGCAATAGCAGTAGAAATAACACTTGCATTCCAAGACAGAATAAATACAGCACCAGCGCCATATAAAAAAGAAAAAAGCACGCACAAAGCAAGAACCTTGAAATTATTAAGAAGTATGCTCCAAAAAGAAGAATCAGAAACAGCTTTCCCAGTAATATTGTTTATTGTTTCAATCTGCGCTTCAAAAATTAAAGAAGATACTGAACTTGGAAGAAATAAAAACCACAAAACAAAAGCAAAAACAAATCCAAGGAACAAAGAAGAATAAACAAGGAAAATATCTCTGTGGTCTCCAATAAGAGAATGTTTCATCTCCTCCTCTGTCTCTTTCTGTTCATATTTTATAACTCTAACCATAAAAGGAGTGCATGCAAGAGCAGTAAAAAATATAACAGGCATAGAAGGTGAAGAAGGGAACACAAAAAAACATAAAATAATAGAAATAGAAACATAAAAAAAACCCATAAAAAATACTAACATAGGCTTTTTTTCAGCTGTCTTGTGGTTGATTAATGACTCAAAAACCATTATTTTCATTAAAATAATTACTTATTTAAATCATTATTGTTATTATGTTGATTTAATGGGTGTGGATATAACTCCTCTACTAGAGCCGAAAGAAATCTCTCTAAAAGAACTTTCATCAAGAAAAGTAGGAGTTGATGCATTTAATACAATATATCAGTTCCTATCAATAATAAGACAGGCAGATGGAACTCCACTGATGGATTCAAATGGTAACATAACCTCCCACTTATCAGGTTTATATCATAGAACAATAAATCTCTTATCTAATAGTATAAAACCATGTTTTGTTTTTGACGGCAAATCTCCAGACTTTAAGAAAAAAACAATTGAACTTAGAAGAGAAAGAAAGGAATCAGCAGTAGAAGAATGGAAAAAAGCACTAGAAGAAGGAGACATGGAAAAAGCAAAATCAAAAGCAAGTCAGACATCAATACTCACAAAAGATATGATAGAAGAATCCAAAAAGTTATTGTCAGCAATGGGAATACCTATAGTTGAAGCTCCTTCAGAAGGAGAAGCCCAAGCATCCTTTATGTGTAGAACAGGTAAGATTTATGGTGTAATATCCCAAGATTATGACTCTCTCCTCTTTGGAGCACCAGTGCTTCTGCGCAATATAACAGTTACAGGAAAAAGAAAAGTTCCAGGAAAGCCTATCTACCAAACTCAAAGTCCTGAAATAATCTTTCTTGACAAAGTGCTTAAAGCTAATAATCTGACTCAAAAAGAGCTTATATTAACTGGCATATTCTGTGGAACTGATTTTAATCCAAAAGGCATAAAAGGTATAGGCCCAAAAAAAGCACTAGACATAATAAAAAAAGAAGGAACTTCTTTCTCAATTTTCAAAAATCATGGCTGGGACTTTGACATAGAACCAGAAGAAATTTATGATTTTTTTGTAAATCCTCCAACAACAGAAAAATTTACTTTAGAATGGAAAGAGTTAGACATAGAAAAAGTAAAACAAATCTTATGCAAAGAACATGATTTCTCAGAAGAAAGAGTAGATAGTTCCTATGAAAAAATAAAAGAACTAAGTAAGAAAGGCAGTCAAAGTTCTTTATCAGGTTTTCTATGACAATAAATTCTACACATATTTTGCAAATACCAAAAACTTTCTACAATTTCCAGTTTTTGT
>CAZVOT010000098.1:0-3427 GCA_964628775.1 Candidatus Woesearchaeota archaeon | reverse complement strand
TTTTTACTTTGTAAAAAATATTCAAAGTAGTATTAGGATATTTTTTAAGTAAAAAAAATGGATTTTTTGGAGAATTTTTTTACTTTGTAAAAAATATTCAAAGTAGTATTAGGATATTTTTTAAGTAAAAATAGGGGCTTAAGTCTTATATATCATAAATCTGCCATTTTGATGAATTTTATTTTGTTGTCTTCTTCATACAAAATTATGTCTTCAAGATTTACTCTTGTTTTTGCAATCATTGCACCATTTGGAAAAGAGTTTGTGTGTCCTTTGTTTAAAATCGGGAAGTTTGAAAGAATATCTCCGTCAACACTTTGATTTTTCTTAAAAAAAGGCATAAGCTGGGTTTTTCTCATTTTTACAAAAATTTCCGGATGTTTTTTCATTACTGGGTATGCTTCCTCAAAAACATTTTCAAAAATGTCTGGAAATACTTCACTAAAATCTGCTGATGGATGTTTTTTTATAACATCTTTAGTTTTTAATTTTGAAACTTCTTTTAGAACATAAGATACTGCTTCTTCCACTCTGCCATTAATTTCCAATGAGTCAAACTGCCCAAAGAAAGCAGTTTTATATTTGTTGAAATAGTTTGATGCGGGTGCATTTTCAAAAAGTTCTATCAACTCTTCTCTGTCTTTATTGCTGATGTAAAAGGCATCACTTCTGCCTGTAAAAGATTTTATGACTGATAAATCTAAACTGCATTCAATTGCTTTTGAAACAAGATAAGAAGAGAATAATCCAAAATCCTTAACTTCTTTTGACAGATTATCTGTATTTTCTTGGTTATTCAAAATTCCATTTATAACTCTTGTAAAACCATCAAGATTATTATAAATACTCAGAAGAGGATAAAGCAATATGCCTTCAGTATATTTTTCTTGAATTCCTGCCATAATTTAATTTGAAAGCAAATGTTTAAATCATTATTCCTTCTGTTTCTTCTACCATCCCTACTGCGCCTTTTTTTAGGTCTTTTAATGTAAGGTTTAGATTATTAGTGGATATCTGCAAATCAACAAGTCTGCATAAAAATTGATTATATGTGAAATTTCCTAAACCTTCAAAATAATATGAATTATCTCCATATGGCTTTAATATTATTGAAATTGTTTTGTTTTTATCTCTTGAATTTATGAAGTAAACACCGTCTTTTTTTTCAAAATTAACTTTTTTACATTGAATTATTTTATTTTCAGAAACAAATCTTATTGACTGTCTTATTGTTTTTTTTCTTTTTAATATGGAAAAGTAAGGTAAAAAACCTTCAATAAAAGAATTATCATTCAAATTAATAAACAGCCAATTCCAAGGAACAAATGGAATATTCAAAAAAACTTTCTGCATAAGTCCAAGTCCATTAATTTCTTTTCCTGCAAGAACTCCCTTAAAGTCCAAAAAGAGATTATTAACTTTGTAACCTGCTCCGAATTTTTCTACTTTTTTTAATTCTTTTTTTACTTTTATCTTATTCTCTCCTGTTTTTAGATTAATAATAATACTTCTTCCTTTTTTTATTATTATAGAGAAGTCGGGGTACTCCCCAGATATCTCAAATTCAACAGAGGTATTCTTTCCTAAAATTTTTTTTTTTTCAAATGAGATAGAACAGTTCTCTACAGGTATGATGATTTTTTTCTTATCCAAATACCAAATAGAAACAACCCAGGGCATATCTTCTTTTTCCATTTTTACTTTATTTAATTTTAAATTTCTTTTTTTTACATGCCCGAACATAATGAAAATCTGCCTGCCATCCAAGGAAATAAAATGGTTGAACCAATATTCCTTGCTAATTCTAGATAATTTTTCTTCTCTGAAAAAAAATTGTTCTGGATTATCCATGTTGTTATTTAATAAGAAAGATGTTTAAAAATTTTAGTTTAGATTATAATTTTTTTGCCTTCTCTAATCGCTGACGGTTCGCCTCCTCCGTGCCAGCTTATTCTTGGCCTTACCTGCATAGGATAAATCCTTTCCTGTTTGTCATCAAGAACAAGAACAACTCCTCTGCTTCTTGGCAGTTCATCCAAATACTTGCTTATTGCAAAAGGGAGGTAACTCTGCATAACATTATTTAAAGCATTAATATCAAGTTTTGAAGTTAATCTATGAGATAAAACCAAGTCGCACTGAGTCATCACATCTGAGTGTATCTTCCCTGGCTGTTGTGTGGCGAGGACTAAACTTACTCCTGGCTGTCTTCCTTCCCTTATTACCTGAATTAAAGCATCTGTTGCTGCTGTTGTTCCTTCACTTGGCAGAAATTCATGGGCTTCATCTATCATAAGCCAAACAAGAGGAACTTGATTTGATAATTTTTTTTCGTAACTTTCTGTAAAAAAAGTCCAGCCTTTTTCTATATCCGACAATTCTTCTATTTTTCTTGCTTTTATTCTTTCTTCCAATAATTTTTTTGAAAGCAGTCCGATTACAATTGCTCTTATTGAAAAACCTGTCATTTCGTGCTGGAACTGAGATATGTCTATTACAGAAATCTGCCCTCTTTTTACAAAGTCTTTTATTTGCGTGCCTAATTTTGAGAAAATTCCCCAGCTTTTCACAATTTCAAAATAATTTATTGCAGCAAGTCTTGTGTTCATATCAAATTCTTCGTCTCTTCTAATCATTAAAATTGCATCTTCCATATCAAAAGATTCTCCTGCTTTTCTGAATCTTTCAACTGTTTTTGTAACTAAAATCCCTACTGGATTTATAATTGAAATATTTAATAATGTGCACCATTCTGTTCCAGAAAGTTCTGATGCCCTTATTGTAAAAGATTCATCAACAGGTATACCGTCCTCTTTCATTTTTGAAAATGCCCCTTTTGGAACATAGACTTTTACATTTTCAAAGCCTTTTGGCTCAAGATTCCATTCATTTAATATTTGTTCGTCTTTATAGTTAGGATATTTCATTGTCCAGAATATACCCATTGTATCTAATATAAGCATTGAAATATTATCTCTGACATCCTGCGGGAGTGCAGCAACACTTTCTGCTATTACTCCCATAGTATAAGAATTATGAACTATTATATCATTTGCAACAAAATTATGTAAATCTGGAACAGATATATCATAAACTTCAGTTGTTTTGTTAATTTCTTCAATTGAAATTATTTCATCCCAAAATATATCTGAAACAGCCAAGGAATAAAGAAAACAGCTCTTTTCAATTAAAGCTATCTTTTGCAGGGTGTTTCTTGACGGCGAGTAATTTACTCTCTCCCTCATTGCTTTTGGATATTTATAATTCATCTGTCTTCCAATTTCTGCCCAATTATCCGGCTTGTATAATTCCCATATTTCTTTTGGAATTGTATCTACATTAGGATTTCTTTTTATTGATTCAAGATAATATACTGCTTCTTTTTCAAAATTTTTTTTAACTCCAAAGAAACCAATTTCCTTTATGA
>CAZVOT010000097.1:0-3441 GCA_964628775.1 Candidatus Woesearchaeota archaeon | reverse complement strand
TAAAATCCGGCAAAAAAGAAATTTATGCTGACAAGATAATAAGCACAATTCCTCTTGAATCTTTGATTAATTCTCTTGATGTGTTAATGCCTCCTGATGTTGTAGATGCTGTTTCTCAACTTAAGTACAGAAGCACAATTTTTGTTTTTCTTCTGCTAAATAAAGAAGAACTGCCTAAAGATTCATGGATATATTTCCACGAACCAAAAATGAAAACATGCAGAATTTCAATACAGAAAAATTTCAGTCCATTCTGTATTCCTGAAGGAAAAAATGCAGTAACATGCGAAATATTTTCAAATCCTGATGAGGATATATGGAATAAAAAAGACGGTGAAATTGCTAAAATATGTATAGATGAGCTTCACAAAACAAAAATTATTGATAAAAAAGATGTTTTTGACTCTAAGGTGATTAGATACAGAAATTCTTATCCTTTGTTTGTAGTTGGAACTGAAAAAAGAGTTGAGATTATACAGAAATTCTTATCTGAAATTGGGGTTGTGAGTATTGGAAGACAGGGAAATTTTTACCACACTAATATGGACGACTCAATAATAATGGGAAGAGAAGCTGTTAAAAAAATTTAGTTTTTTAATGATAATTAAAATCGCTGATTCACCGCTGTGAAAATTAGCATTTTCTAGTTAAAAATTGCTGTGCAATTTTAAACTAACTTTTGGTTTAGGGTTTCAATAAGATTGTCAAAAAAATCTTGTGCACAAAAAGGAACTTTTTTGTGTATCGCTCCTTATCTTACTAAGCGATTCCTCAAAAATTTAATAGATTTTTGAGCTCAAAAAAACAATAAAATTTTTCTTTAAATATTTATTAAATTTTATGTTCACAAAATTTATGAAAAGTATCTGAAGAACTTTTTTTGAATAAAATGCTTGCAGATTTTTTTTGAGTTTGTGGAATGCAATAAAATCCTTTAGATTTTATGCACACAAAATGCCTTGCATTTTGTCGAGTTAAATTTCGGACTAAAGTCCGGAGTTTCAACAAACTTAAAAAATAAGTTTGTGCACAGAAAGGAACTTTCTAGTGTAAACTATAAAATTTGACATAAAATATTTAGTCTGGAAATATAATAAGTATCATTGTACTGTTAGAAAGGGTTTAGAGTTACGAAAAAAGTAAGATAGAAATATGGTAAATATTCAAATGGTCTTTTTAAGATGATTTGTGTTATTCCAAGATATTATTTTAAATTCACCATCATATTGTATTCTTGTTATTGAAGCTTTGGAAATCTTAATTCTGTTATATTCTTCAAATCTCAAAGAGTATAAATACAGTCCAAGTACAGTTATCACTCCTCCGTGTGTGACTACTAAAATGTTTTTAAAAGGTATTTGAGGAATTCTTGTATTAATAAAGTTAAAGGTTCTGGTTTGTAATTCAATAGTTGATTCTCCTCTTTCAGGTTTAAATTCATAAATAGGTATTTTTTCACGTTCAAGTTCTTCATTTACAAGATCTCTAGGTTTTCCTTCATATACTCCACTCATTTTAGATCTTAATTCTTCAGTAATTTCAACTTCGAGAGCAGGGTGGTATTTTGCTATTTCATTATATGTTTCAATACATCTTCTTAGAGGACTGCATAATACATAGTCAATTGTTTCGTATCTTAATGATTCTGAAAGAAGTTCTAATTCTAATTTTCCTTTTTCTGATATTGTTCCTTGAATACTCCCTCCTTGATGAATATTCGCTTCGTTCTCTAATGTAGTTGCATGAGATACAATAATTATTTTTTTTGTTTCAATCATTTTTAGTTTTTAATTTAATATCTCCTATTATATATTTTTCACTCTTTAAAAAGTCGGGGCATCTTAAACACATTAATTCTAATTTTTGATGAGATAGTATATTTTTTCTAAAATCTTTATAATATTTATTGTTAAATTCTTTGATTAGTGAGTTTTCATTAACATCCCCTAAGTTGAATTTTGAAATTTGGTCTCTACAACAAGGCAATAGTTTAGCATCAGATGTTATTACTGCTCTCTTCCATACATATTCACATTTTTTGTTTTTATTTTTTTTAACTAATAAGTTATTGTTGTATCTTCTGTAACTATTTGTTGGTATAAATTCTAGTTCTTTTTTTGAAGGATTTTTGAAGCTTGATCCCATTCCGATTGTTTTTATTATAATCCTATCTGCTTTGAATTTTTTTCCAAATTCTTTTATTTTATTTATATTATTTTGATTATGTTTTGTAACAAGAAATTGTAATATAATCTTTGTTTCACTTTTTAATTCTTTTTTAGTATCTATAATTTTTTTAACATTTTTGACTAATATATCAAAATCACCATTAACTCTGTATTTTGAATATTTTTTCTTGTCATATGTGTCTAAAGAAATTATTAACTGAGATAAACCTGAATTTAATAGTTTACTTAAGAATTCTTTATTAAATATTAATCCATTTGTTGATACATCTGTTTTTACTCCTGCAGAACTAACAAAAGAAATCATTTCAGGAAGTTCTTTATTCAAAAACGGTTCACCAAAATTCCAGAATGCAATTGTTTTTATAAAAAATCTTGGAACTGAGAATATTTTTTTAAAGACCTCAAAAGTCAAATATTTCCTGTCTCGATTAATCATTTTTTTTGAAATAGGGCAGAGAACACAGTTTAAATTACAAACTGAAGCAGGTTCAACCATAACTTGTTCTGGGAACCCAATCACAAAGGGTAAAGAAAGTTTATACGAAAAATTAAGAAGTTCTGAATTTAATAATTTTAATAAGTTATAAATAGATTTCATTCCACTCTTCTCCTTAAAGCTTTCACCCTCCTTAATAGCCTTGTTTTATATCTTGAATATAAGTTTCTTACAATCCAATAAGGATTATTAACTATATCTATTGCTTCAGAGAGAACCGAATCTTTTCTTAACTCTGCTAGTATCTCTTTAAAAGGAATTAATATAAAAGAAGAATATAATTCATTTTCTGATATAAAATTTAAAACAGTAGTTTGGTTAAAAAATCTGTATGGATATTTCCTATGTTCTCACATTCAAGTCCATAAAAAACAACATCTCCATTTGGGTTGATAGTAATGTCTATTCCAGGTTTTCCATGATTAAGGAGGTTTCCTAAAGTAAAAGGTTTTCTTAGCCTTTTTTCAAGTAATGAGATATACTGTTCGGTAGTGTATCTGTCTTTTACTCTTATGTCTGATGAATTAACAATACTTTGAAATTCAAGAACAAAAGAAGATCCATTAGTCTCAAATTCATATTTTAAAGGATTTATTTTTTTCCATTTTGCTGTGTATCCTTTTCTTTCTAATTGAGTAGATATATATTCATAGATTAATTCTGTATCGATAGTGATGGACCTAAATGAAAGAACAAGATTGGATTCTTCTCTTTTTTTATTAATAAAACATCAATTAACGGCAAAAAATTTTTATA
>CAZVOT010000096.1:0-3486 GCA_964628775.1 Candidatus Woesearchaeota archaeon | reverse complement strand
GGAGCTAATTTTCCTCCTTTTATTTTTAAATTTCCTTCATCAAAAGGTATTTTCAGTATTATCATACAAAAATAAATAAATTGGAAAGATTATTATATTTTACTTTATAATTAATTATACTTAATTTGCTTTTTTTATACTGTATTTATTCTGCAAAACAACTTTTTTACTGGACAAAATTAAGTCCTAGAAATCCAGAAATCGGAGAAGTTTCGCTGATTTATCATTAATTTCAAAAAGAAGTTTCTCAAATGAATTAAAAAGCTAATTAATACAAACTCATTTTTTTGAATCAGCCCACTATACTGCTTCTGCTGAAATTAGGAATTGTTTTTTGTTTCTGAAATTCAATCAAATCGGGGGAGTCAACATAAAATGGAACTTCTCTAATAAGTCCGTTCATTGAAACATAAGTTTTGTTGTTTTTTCTGACAAATACATAAGAACCGTAATGAAGATAACTTAAATTTCTGCAGACTAATTTTTCAATATTATTTTTGAAATTGGCGTTCAGGAAAATAGCATTGTCTTTTTTTTCATATTGCAGTAATTTTGATTTTTCAAGTTCAATTAGGACTTCTCTTTGCATATTTACTGCAAGTTTTGTATAAAACCCATTTATAGAGAGGGAAAAACCCCCCTCTATAAATTCAAGGAGGCAACCAAGGAGGATATTGAATCTATTTTCAGAAAAGTGGTATTTTGCCAAATTGACTATTTTTTTTACTTTTTCAAGTTCATGTGAGTCAATTTTAGATAAGTCAAGTTTTATGTATTTTACAAATTTGTAATTGTCCCATTCTGGATTGAACTGTGAAATATGATAGAATTCATGCTTTTCTTTTAATGATAAGAGAGCGCACTTAAAAAGTGCTTTGAAACTCTCGTCGTATATAAATTTCATATTAGATTACTTACTGTAAAATTGAGTATTTAAATAAAGCCCACCCATCTGGCCAGTATTCCACTAATCAGCAGAATCAATATCAACTGTCTGTTTTATAATTGGAAACACTTTCTGCTTTTTCCATAATTGGTTTTTCATAAAATAAGAGACGGTTATGTTATCTGCTGTTTCAGTATTAACCGGGTTTGGTTTTTCGCAGAAAGCAAAACCATAACTGGAATTATTCAAGAAATTAATGTTCCTTACTGCTTTCCTGATTTCGTCTTCAAAATAAATTGCAGGAATTCTATTTACTTCTTCATCTTTTATTATATAATTCTCAAAAGAGATTATTCTGTATGTTTTTTCAATATTTGATGTTGAACCTTTTTCTGGAACTGAAAGAATTACCCCTTCTAAATCTACTTCCTGATTTTCTCCGTCAAGAACAAGACAATTCATTCTTGCCTGTGGAAAAGCTTCTTCAATTCCTTGAATTGCATTTCCAGTAAATATATGATTTTTCCTTCTAATGTTTATTCCGAATCTGTTTTTTAAAAGTGCTTCATCACCATAATCACTTCCAAGAAATCCAACTACTTTGCCATTTTCAATTAAAGGATGTTTATTCCTCTCTCTTCTATAAGCATCAATCTGACTGTAGGTATATGTCTTTAATCCCTCAATTTCAAGAAGAGGATTATCAGAAAGATTAATACTTAGATTTGCAAGTTTCTGCCTGTGCATTAGTGTTCCTGACTGCCTTATCTTCATTAAAGAATTAATTTCAGCTTTTGTAAGCCCGAAAAGCTGTAGTGTATCTGCTTTTGGATGTTCTATCCAAAGAGGCTCCTCAAAATGATGTCCGAAAACTTCATGAATTCCTGTATCATTTAAGAGTATAATATTATTTGTTGGTTTAGTAATACCTGCTTCTTCTAAGGTATTGTATCTTAATTCAGATATTAAGAATAATTCTTCAAATGCTTTTGAAAAAGAATCTGCTCTTGAAATTCTCCGCTCAGGAGCAGGATCTGGAAGAAATTTAATTAAATTAACTAATTTTTTTACTTCACTTTCACTTGTGCATACAGCTCCTGTCAATCTTTTAACTGACAGAGGAAAACTTCCCTGTTCATAAGTTACTCCTAATCTTGGAATTGATTCAACAGCAATTCCTCCTTCTGAATTTACAATTACTTTCTGTTCAACTTCAAAATATCTTTCAATTTTAACTCCTGGATGTTCTTTTGAAAAAATCAAGAATTTATTGTCATAATTTTCAAAAAACTGAGGAATCTCATTTATAAAATAAACTTTTTCTTTGGGCAAAGAAATTCTTTTTTGAGTAAAATCAAATTTCTTACCCTGAAAATCTCTCCTAAACTTTATTTTTTCAAAAAAATCGTTATTAAAGTCAAATTCCCACATTGTTTGGGAATAATCGGATTCAAAAATATCTTCTTTATTTATATTCTGGTGCCTGTTTAATTCATGAAGTTCTTTTCCGCCGATAAAAACCGCTTTGTCAAAGGATAATATATTCATTCTGCTTATAGATTGATTATCTTTTGAAATTTCACTTAAAAGAATTCTGGCAATACTGTCAAGTTCTGCTTCAGATTTTACAAGTTCGTGAATATCCACAGCAAAAATAACTGCCTAAAACTTATAAAGGTTCTTTGGAAATTCTTTTATATTCTAGATTAATTCTTTAGTTTGTGGAAATAATATATCAAATAATGCCTCTTGGACTAATCCTTTTATCTTTTTTTATCGGCGCATTTGTCAGTTATAAAACAAAATCCGAGACGAAAAACACAGATAAACTTTTTTTAATTATGAAATTTCTTGTTATTATTCTTTTTCTGCTTTCAAATTTTTCAATTTACTCTTTTTTAATACTTTTAATATCCTTATTATTTGATACTAAAATTTTGAAAAATTATTATTTCCTGCCTTTTTATTTCGGATTTTTTTCAAGAAACTACTTTTCTTTGTTTGTAACTTTACTTTTTGTTTATTTAGACGGCTCTTTGACAACTTTGAAATATTTCAAAGAAAAAGAAATGAAGATTTTATTTAAAAAAATAATAGAAGAACGAACAGTTTTTTTCATAATATTTTACCTGGCATTTTTTATCGGAGAGATATTTTTATGATTATTTCTGTTAAAGTAAAAGCAGGGGCAAAAAAAGACGAAATAAAAAAGATTTCAGATAAAGATTATGAAGTTGCTATAACAGAAAGAAAAGAAAAAGGGAAAGCAAATAAATATTTAATTAAATTCCTTGGTGAGTATTTTGGAAAAAAAGCAGTTCTAATTTCTGGTTTTACAAGCAAGGAAAAGAGAATAGAGATTATTTAATCTTACAGATGGATATACTAAAAAAATTTAAATTCAAAAGTAAAAATCCCTGCGGCCCACTGTAGAGTATAAAATATATTTTTTGTTATTATAAAAAAGAATTTAATTTTTATTTTTTTATAATATTGTCTAACACTTTTTAATGAATTTCACAAAAAAATATTTAAACTGAATATGCAAGAGAAAAATGTTACCACCAAAACAAATAATTATTAAAAATAACAATTTGTTT
>CAZVOT010000095.1:0-3492 GCA_964628775.1 Candidatus Woesearchaeota archaeon | reverse complement strand
TTTATCTGAAAAAATATGTTAAAAATAGAAAATTCAAGATATATTTCATAGGGAGGATGACTGAACAGAAAGGTATAGATATCCTTTACAAAGTAATTCTAATCTTGTCTAAAAAAAATATATTTAATGATCTTGAATTCTTTTTTGTTGGAAATGGGGATCAGGAGAATCTTTTAATGGAATTAAGTGAAAAGGTTCATAACTGCCATTTTTTAGGATTTCAAAGAGAAGTTGTAAAATTTTATCATGATGCTGATTTGGTTATTGCTCCCTCAAGATGGGAAGGTATGCCATATTCTATACTCGAAGCTCAATCTTGCGGAACCCCTGTCATTACAACAAAATGCACTGGGTGCAAAGATATTATATTTCACGGTAAAAATGGGTGGATTTCTGATATAGATGACATAGGTCAGTTATTAAAAAACATATCTAATGCGTATCTCCTTTGGAAAAATAATTTTAAGAAATTTAAAGAAATGGGAAATTTTGCTAGAAAAAATATTGTAGAAAATTATGAAGAAGATATGATTAACAAAAGAATTGAAAATTTTATGGTGTCAAAATGAAAAGAAACAATTTTACTATACTAGCAATAACTTCTGATCCACTCGACTGTATTAGAGGTTACTCATTAGTCTTTCAAAAAATGTGTATTAATATTAAGTTTGCAAATTTGACACTAATATTAAATAATGAGGGAAAATCATTTAAATTTATTAAAAAAAGAAATTTAAAATTTAGACTTTTTGAAATCAATAAAAAGAGTTTCTTTTTAAAAGGTTTATCTTTTATAATAAATGGTCTCAAAGCTATTCCTAAAAAAAAATATGATCTTATACTTTGTAATAGTGAAATACCAGAAATTATTGTATCAATAATATATTCTAAATTTTTTAAAATAAAATCGGCTGTTTTTATTCATGATCTATATTTAAGATCCAATTCATTTAAGAATTGTCTAATAAATATTGCAAGATTTAATATGATTAAATGTTTTGATATTATTCTTGTTTCCAATAATGTAATGAAAAAAAAGATAAAAATTGATAAAGTTTTCAACATAGGCTACATGGTTTGTGATCAAAATGGAAAAGCAATATAATTTAATCAACATTTCTCATGTTAGTGAGGAAAAGGGTGTAAAAGATTATATAAAAATAGCATCAAAATTAAAAAAACAATTTAATGTTAAATGCTTCTGGATTGGTGATGGAGATTTATTAAGTGAATTAAAAAATTCTAATGTAGTTATATTCGTTGGGAAAAAAACAAAAAACCAAAAATTAAAATATTTTTCACTGTCTAATCCTATATTGATTTCGACAAGTTATTTTGAAGGTTTTTGTATTCCAATAGCAGAAGGGGCTTTAGAATTCTTACCTACAGTAAGTTATAACATACCCGAGATTATATCTGTTTATGGAAAATATCACAACATAGTTAATTACAAGAATGTAAATAGTTTGTATAATAAAATAGTTAAAATAATAAAAAATTATGATCACTATAAAAAAAGATCATCCAAACTTAGAGAATTCATTATTTCTAAATATTCTATAGATTCGGTTAACGAAAAATTACAAAAAATATTATGGAAAGATGATTGATAGTGATAAAAATGAGAAAAGAATATATCAAATTCAAAAATAAGACCGTTATATCTAGAGAATATAATCATAGGTGATAATAAGTGAAAAACTACCAAAAACAAATTTATGATAAATATATAACTTCTGGGTATTTTAAACAGAATACAGACCTATCTGATAAAAAAATAAAAAAAGAATTTAACTTTTTTGATAGAAACATATTTTCTCATTTGTCAAAAAATAGAAAATCTAAAATATTAGAAATTGGCTTTGGAACTGGAATATTTTTGAAATATCTTAAAGATAATGGGTTTTCTAATTTTGAAGGAATTGAAGTAGGAAAAGAACAATTTAGATTTGTAAAAAATAATATAACAAGAAAAGTACATCTTGTTGGCGATACTCTCAATTTTTTGGGTAAAAAAAATAATTTTTATGATGCAATTATAATGCTAGATGTTTTAGAACATATACCTAAAAACCAAATTTTTGAGTTCATTATTAAAGTTAGGAGTTCATTAAAGAAAAATGGAAAATTAATTTTGAGAGTACCGAATGGTTCTAATTCATTCAATATAGATTTATTTTATGCAGATTTTACTCATGAGACAATATTTACAGAAAAGTCTATAAGACAGATAGCAAAAACCCTTAAATTTTCAGATGTTACAGTTTTTGGTGCGAAAGAAGAAAATATCTCATTTCATGGAAAAATAACCAACATTTCACAAAAAATAAGTTTTTTCTTTATGAAGTTGATTATTCAATTTCAAAGACTACATTTTGAAGATTCCCCACTTAATAAAAACATAATAGGGGTTTTGACAAAATGAAAAAATATATCTTTTATTTAACACTAATTTCTTTTTTTATACACTTTATTTGGTTCACAAATTTTAATACAATAAATGCTGGAGATTGGATATTCCTACATGATGAGTTTTCAAGTAAAATATTAACCAATTTATTCGTTTGGCTCAGTCATATGAATTTGGGGGGTTTTGCAATTTCAGTATTTAATTTTCCATTTTTCTATCTTTATTCTATTTTAACAAATTTATTTTTTTCTTATGATTTTACAGTTCGATTAATTTTTCTTTATCCAATATCGTTCTTATCTCCTATAGGAATGTTTTTTCTGATTAGAAAATTGACAAAAAATAATTTTGGCTCATTTATTGGATCTGTATTTTATTCCTTTAATTCATTTTTCTTAAGATTACAATTAGATTGGCAGACTTATTCATTTGTCTGGGCAATTACACCATTTATTTATTTATTGTATTTGAAATTATATGAATCAAAATCATTAAAAAATTCAATATATTTCGCCTTATTAAGTACCATTTCAATGGCATATGAACCCAGAATAACTCTTATTATATTCGGGATACTAGGATTTGATTTTATTTTTAGAACAATATTTCTAGAGAAAATAAATGCCCTGAGAAAATTTTCCTTCTTCTTCATTTATATAATTTTATTTTTCATGCTAAACCTATTTTGGCTGATCTTATCTTTTATGCCGATGGAAGGTATAGAATATGCGAGTCCACATCAATCTATATTTGCTAACTTCTACAATTTATTGAATGCTTTTTCAGTCCAGCATTACACATGGTGTGGGCACACCGTATGTGAACCATTTAAGAACAATTTTCCTCTCCCAATGTTATTAGTTCTTCCTTTACTAGCTTTTTCTATTTTGATTTTTAAGAAATCAAATAAAATAGATTTTGGTAACATATTGATTTTCAGTTTTATCGCATTGCTGGGAATATTCCTATCAAAGCAGCAAGGACCGCCTTTTGGAAGAATATATGAATGGTCATTTTACCATATACCGCTATTTAATCTATTCAGAGAATCTTCAAAATTTTTTATAATTCAGGGGTTTGCG
>CAZVOT010000094.1:0-3496 GCA_964628775.1 Candidatus Woesearchaeota archaeon | reverse complement strand
GGAATTTACATATTCATTTTTGCATTCCTGTGTTGTAAATGGAATAACAGAAGATGATTCAACAAGCATCAAAGAAATAAAAAAAATTGAAACAGATAAAGCAATAAAAAAAATAAGTTTGATATATGATAATCCCAAAGCAATTGATGAGATTTTAAGTTTTTTAAACTAAGGGGATATAGTTAATTTTTTAAGTTTTGGTTATTTTATTTTTAGTATGGAAAAGATTATTGGACTTTTTAGAACTCTTGACAAAATTTTTAGAGAAGAAGAGGACCCTATTGAGATAAAAAAAAGACAAGCAGTAGAATTTATTCAAAAAGGAAATATTATTTTAGCAAAAAGATACATAAAAGAGATAGAACTTCTTGAAAAACTAAGAGAATGTTCAATTTTTGATTTGAACGAATTTGTAAATATGGACAAAAAAAGAATATGGGAGAATGTACAGAGAATATTTTTAGATACTAATTTATCAAACAACAGTAGAAATGTCTATTCCCTTGGAAATGCAATTACCTGCCAGACTGTTGCTTATAAATTAATTCAAGATGGACTGTATGATGTTGCTGAACAAGCAATAAATGAATCTGTTAATTATCTTAAAAAATTAAAGTAAATATTTTTCTTATTTTTTATTTATTTAATTATGTTTATGGGGTGCTAAAAAAATCTTCTATTGAAGCAAGAAAATTTTGGAGATAAAGAGATTAAGGCGTGATCTTCAAAGTATCGCTGCTGAATTAATTTTGTTAAAAAAATATTTACAGAAGTTTTATCTGCTGGATGCTGCCTGTCTTTCAAGCTCGTTTTTCTTTTTTATCGGGTAACATTGAGGGTCTTTTTCTGCCGCCTGCATAATCATTCCTGCCAATGTGTTATACATTGTTTTTTTCTTATTGACTACTTCCTGGTATGTTCCCTGAATAAACCATCTAAGAACTAAATCTACTCTTCTTTGCGGAGAAACATCTACTGCTTTTGGCGCTTTTGTTCCACCATATTCTATTGTTGTTACTTCTTCTTTTGGAGCTGAATTTTCAACTGCTCTTACAAAAATTTCAAGAGGAT
Source organism: Candidatus Woesearchaeota archaeon (assembly GCA_964628775.1). GTDB lineage: Archaea > Nanobdellota > Nanobdellia > CAZVOT01 > CAZVOT01 > CAZVOT01. The sequence continues at coordinate 2,425 of CAZVOT010000094.1, read as the reverse complement.
TCCTGCCTGTCTTCTTTTCTATTACTCCAAATGCTTTTTCTACAATGATTGAGGAAGTATAATATTTTCCCGCACATTGTCTTGATGTCCAGAAATGTTTTTTTCCTTTGTGTCCAGGACACTGCATTTTATTTATTAATCTTTCAACAATATTTGATTTTGATTTCCAGAATCTTTTTTTCTGAAATCTTCCGTTTGATTTTGGAATTATAACTGGATTTAGATTTACAAAATCTTTTATTCCTCTGTCTAAGACACTTATTCCTGAAAATGAGTATTTATTCCATAATTTTAATTCGCTCATCTCTTAATCTTCTCCTTTCTTCCTTTTACAAGCTCATGTAATGATATTCCTACTACTTTTATGACTTTAAATTTAATTCCTGGCATGTCGCCTTTTGCTCCTCTTTGAGGCGCCCCTATTCTTTCTAATAATACTTCATCGTGTTCATCAATATGTTTTATTGCTCCTTCTCCTGGTGCATGTGCTGTGACTGTTCTTTTATTTTTTGCGAGCTGAACAACGACGCACTTTCTAAGTCCTGAATGAGGCTGTTTTACTTCTCTATTTACTTTTTGAAGAACTATTCCTCTTGCTTGAGTTGCTCCTTCAAATGGATCATATTTTTTGAATATTTTGTAGTGCATTTCACGGGATTTCTTTTTTTCGAATCTAAATTTTTTTCTTTTTGCAACTAATTTCCTTCCTGCAAAAAGTCCTCTTGTTTTCTTTACTACCATTTTGTTTTTGTAGTTTACATATTTTTAAAAAGATTATGGTTAGGGATACTCTCCCAGACTACCAAAAAATAAACAATTTTTTTTAATTTGTGACAGGTGCATTAATTAGAAATAAAATATTTTAAGCTGTAATTTTGAACTTGTTTTGTATATTTAATAATTTCTTTAAGTCTATTAGTTTTTCCAACATTGTTCTAAAATTATAACAAATTCAATGTAGAAATTACTGCGCTGGAACAGATTCTTTTATATCTTTTTCAATCTGTCCTTTTATTATTATATCTGAAATTGCGTAGTATTTTTTTACAAAAGTTTTTGCTCTTACTATTTTTGTCCTGATAAGTCCATAATCTGTTTCTGGACTCATATAGATAACTTTCTGTCCATCGCTTTTCTCTGCTATGTAAAGTCCTGTTATTTTTGCAGGCCTGAAAAAATTCTTTATGAACTTCAAGGGATCCTGAGAGAATTCAATAACTTCAATTGTTTTTTTCATTGTTTTCTGCAGATTTTTTATGTTTATTCCTGATTTTCCAATTGCTTTTGCCGCCATATTTTCTGATACAACAAAAGTTATTTTATCATCAGTAGGTATGCAGTCCTTTACATTTACCTTAGTTGTGTTCTGGAAATATTGAATAAGTCCTAGAGTTTGGTTGTCAAGTACAAATTTTGTCATTTTATTTTTCACACTATCACAAGCATAAGGACCGGGTGAGGCCTTTTGCATATTACTGCCAAATCCATTGATGAGCCGGGAAATACTGCAATTTCAACACTGCCTGAAACTTTTTTTAATTCATCTAAAATAAGTGCTGGACAGTTCTCTGCAACAATTATTTTTTTTGCTTTTTCTGTTTTTAAAAGTATTTTAAATACTTCTTTTTTTCCAAAAATAAGAGCATTATTCCTTATTGCATCTTTTATTTCATTAAGGTAAGGATTTTTTTCTTCTTTTTTTGTTTTTTTAGATTTTTCTTCTTTTTCTTTTGATACTTCTTCAACTTCTTTTTTTGTTTTTTTAGATTTTTCTTCAAGAACTTCTTCAGTTGGTTTTTCTTCAACTGCTGATTCTTTTATTTTTCTTGTTTTTTTCTCTTCGCTCATTTATTATTCACCACTAGTTTAGGCAGTCCTGTTCCAATTGGAACAGGCTGATTTATCATTACATTTTCAACAATTGATTTTAATTCATCAACTTCTGACATAGTTGCTGCATGGAATAAGTGATTCAATGGAACTTCAAAAGAAGCTCTTGCGAGGACTGATGCCTTCTGTCCTGAAACACCATATCTACCTACACCTTTTATTTCTCCATCCTGTGTCATTGCATCTGCAATTAACATTATATGTCTGATATCAACTCTAAGCCCCTGCTCCTCCAATGTCCCTAAAATTTCTTTCATAATCCCATTTCTTGCTGCTTCTATTCCAAGAACTTCTTTTATCTCAAAAACATTATTTGTAGTTGTTCTTGCTGTATCAACTCCTTCCATTTTCAAAACTTCTGACAAATTAGAACCTGCTGTTTTTATTACAAATTCTCCTCTTTCTTTTATTGATACAATCTGAGAGATATTTTTTATTCCTCTAATATAAGATGTCATTACTTTAACTTTCATTTTGTATAATTCTTTTATTCCTATTTTTGAACTTGGAACTATTGTTAATCTTGATTTTCCTT
>CAZVOT010000093.1:0-3676 GCA_964628775.1 Candidatus Woesearchaeota archaeon | reverse complement strand
TGACAATACACAAATAAAATATATCAGATTCTTGACTGATTTTGGTTATTTAAGAAAAGAAAACAACATTATAACTTTAGATAACAAATACATTTCAAAACTTGAAAAGGAGATTGGAAAAGAAAATAGAAATAAGATATTAAATAAATTATTAAGTGATATTTTTAAAGATACTTATCGAGCACTGATTAATAATATGAAATTAACTATTTTAGTACCATATATTGGAATAATTGCAACGTTTTACAATATTATTATTGATTTTGGAAAAAACATCAAATTACCAATTAATTATTTATATAAACAGTATAAAGAGTTATATCAATCAGGGCTCAATGAAGAAAGTTTTAGAGATAAAGTAAAAGACATAGCAATAGAAGGCATTTTGGATTTTGACAGAGAGATTAGTGGCATAAAATGTGTTGTTAAGTATATTATTGAGAATGCTAATCAACTTAGTATACAAAAGCAATTAAGTTAAAAAAATAAATCAAGTTTTTTACCTTCTTTAATAAATTTCTTTTGCGAAGTAAAAGACTCTCTGTCCGTAGGACAAGAGAGGGGCTGTTTTTGGTTCTTTTTCTGAAAAAGAACGTTAGTTACAATTTTGTTAGTACTTTATAGAAGTGTTAAAAGTAGCATTTAAAAACCGCACAATTTAAATAGTAGTTCTTCTTTATTCATATTATGGTTGCTAAAAATACTGAAACAGATGCTTATTCTTTCATTAAGGATACTCTTCAAAGTTTAGGATGGAATATAAAAAATCCATCAAGAACTCAAAACGGGCAAGTTTATTTTCAAAATGAATGTCAGGCACATCCAGAAATAAAAAAATATCTAGAGAGAAGAATACCTGAAGCGGTTATAAAAATATCAGAAACAGTTTTTTGGGTAATTGAAAGCAAGAAAGAACATAAACAATTACAACAAGCTGTAAAAGAAGCTAGAGAAGATTATGCCGACAGGATAAATAAGAGTTCTCAAATTAAGTCACTTTTTATTTCAGGAGTTGCAGGGAATAGGACAGATAGTTATCTTATTGAGAACGAATTTTATGATGGTAAAAGTTGGAAAACAATCACCATTAATGGAAAAAAGGCTTCTGGATTACTAAAATTAGAAGAAATAAAAATAATACTATCTCAAAAATCTCCAGATATTAAAGATATTGTTATCGATGAAAATTTATTTTTGAAGAAAGCCGAAAAAATTAATGAAATATTGCATTTGGGGGCAATAAACAAAAATTATAGGGCAAGAGTTATGGCTGCAATATTATTATCATTAATTGATGAAACCCCCCCAAACATTGATGCGACACCAATAGGATTGATAAGAGATATAAATTCAAGAGTTGAGAATGTCTTAGAAAAAGAAAAAAAATCTGAATTTAAAGAGCAGATAAAAATTGCTTTACCTCCATCAACAGACAATCATCTTAAATTTAAAAAAGCAATGGTACAAACAATACAAGAACTAAATATTCTTAACATTCGTTCTGCAATGAATTCTGGGACAGATGTATTGGGGCAGTTTTATGAAGTCTTTTTGAAATATGGGAATGGGGCAAAAGAGATAGGTATTGTTTTAACTCCAAGACACATTACAAAGTTTGCAACTCAAGTTTTAAATATCAATAACCGTGATTATATTCTTGATCCAACTTGTGGAACAGGTGGATTTCTCGTTTCTGCTTTTGATTATGTGAAAAAGAACTCAAACACTAGTCAAATAAATAAGTTCAAAGAAAAAAATATTTTTGGAATAGAACAAGAACCTGAAGTTGTGGCTTTAGCCATTGTAAATATGATTTTTAGAGGAGATGGTAAAAATAACATTATTGAAGGCAATTGTTTTCAGAAGCATATAAATAATTTTAGCACAACTAAAACTTATGATTCAGAAAGGAAAGAGGGTGAACAGATAATAACAAGAGTTCTTATGAATCCACCCTTTGCCCTTAAAAGCAGTGACGAGAAAGAGTACAAGTTCGTGGATTATGCTTTAGGGGAAATGCAGGATAATGGTTTATTGTTTTCGGTTTTGCCTTATTCTTGTATGGTCAAATCTGGAAATTATTATGAATGGAGAAAGAGGTTATTAGAGAATAATACTTTGTTAGCTGTTGTTACATTCCCAGATGATTTATTCTATCCTATTGGAGTTCATACTATCGGTTTGTTTGTAAAAAAAGGAATTTTACATCCAGAAACTCAGAAAGTTTTATGGATTAGAGCTTTAAATGATGGTTTCTTAAAGAAAAAAGGAGTTAGAAAAAGATTTGACCGAGCCAAAGATGACTTTCCAATAATTACACCCAATTTACAATCTTTTATGATAAATCAAAGTATTACGATTAAAAATGTCCCGGAATTCCAAAAATCCTGTAAAATAGATTTTGAAGATGAGAATCTGGAATTAATACCTGAAAATTATCTTGATGAAAACGAAATAACTAAAGAAAGATTAGAGAATGAAATTGAAAGGTTGATGAGAGAAAGTATAGCTTTTGATATTAAATTTGAAAAAGATTTGAAGGATTTAAAATGAAATTATCAAGCCTATTTGATATAGATTATGGGCAAAGAAAATATCATAATAAAGAAAATTTGGTAAATGGAGGGACATTATTAATTTCTTCACAAGGTGGAGATAGTGGTTGTTATGGTTTTTTTGATATTCAAGTTAAGTATAAACCTCCGTTTATTACTGTCCCAAGTACAGGAAGCATAGGAGAGGCGTTTGTGCAATCACACTCCTGTTGTGTTGATGATAATTGTTTAGTGCTTATACAAAAAGAAGAATATCCATTGGAGTTTTTATTTTATATAGCTTCAATTATTAGGCATCATAAATGGAGATTTATGTATGGAAGACAGATAACTCCCGAGAGGATTGGTAAAGTTGAAGTATTAGGTATAAATGAATTTAAAACAAAATTAGATTATTCTTCTCTTGTAAAAAATTTAAAACCAAAAAAATATGCTACTCAAGAAATTAGTTATGATACTAAGAAAAGAGAAATTATGCTATCAGAATTATTTATTATTGATTCTGGAGAGTATCATTCTGTTAACAAATTAAAAAAAGGAAATGTTCCGCTTATTTCATGTTCCGACAACGATAATGGTATTGCTGGTTTTTATGATATCCCAGATAGCAACACACATAAAAATTCTATAACAATTGCATATGATGGTAGACCATTAACTACTAAATACCATGATTATAAATTTTCAGCATATGACAATGTCGGAGTCCTAACTCCAAAAAAAGAATTAAGAAAAACTACTTTGCTTTTTATAACATTAACTTTGAATATTGAAAGATGGAGATATGGTTATGGTAGAAAGTGCTACAAACAGAAATTAGAAAAACTAAAAATAAACTTGCCCGTGAATAAAAAAGATGAAATTGATGAAGATTTTATTGAAGAATTGATGAAAAATAGAGACTTTGCAGGATTTTTTAAAAAATAATAAATTTCTTTTACGAAGTAAAAGACTCTCTGTCCGTAGGACAAGCCCCCTCTCTTTTTAATTAAATCTTAATTTAACAAAGGCACCTATCTAAAGATTTAAGTTTTACCGACGATGTAAGGCAGTAAGAAAATTTTGGCTAACATAGGAATTAATCGCAGTGGCAAATTTCCCTAAAAAAATCCCTCAAAACT
>CAZVOT010000092.1:0-3697 GCA_964628775.1 Candidatus Woesearchaeota archaeon | reverse complement strand
GGCGCCTTATCTCTAAACTAAAGTATTGAGTTTTAGCGCCGTTTTTTAGCATAAACGAAATCGCATCTTATAAATGCGTTTCATAAACAAAGATTTTTAAATTTTTAATGAATATTCTATACTATGAGTAATAAAAAAAGTTTTTGGATATCTGATGGGAAAAGCATGAATCCGCTAATAGAAGAAGGAGATATACTTATATTAGAGAAAACAAAAAACATTAAACTTTTTGGTATATATGTTTTTTATAATAAAAAAACAAAAAAATTGATTGGACATCGTGTTGTTAGAATAAACAAGAACAAATTAGTTTTTCATGGAGATACCGCAGCAAGTTTTTTTAAGTGTAATGCTGGATTTGAATTAGGGGCTAAAAAAGAGGTAAAAGGAAAAATAACAGGCATTATAAGAAAAAGCAAAAAAATGGGAAGACTAAAATTTATGGTTCTCTCTTTTTTATCATTAGTTTATGCTTCAATAAGAGTTCTTCCTTTTTTGATCAAAAAGTATATTACAAAAAGATGAAAACTCTTTTTAGCTTATAATCTGAATAACCTGCCATTTTCATCTTAACGCAACCTGTAGTACCATAAAACTTATGTTGATTATTTAAAAAATGCATTCAGCTAAGTAAAATGATTTTACTCAGATCTACTTTTTGAGAAGTAATTCCTTATTACTTTTCTTATAAAAAACTGCTGGACAGTAAGAAACACTATCTCAATTATTATGATTGAAACTGCGAAGCCCACATAATCATATTTTTTGATAAGAAAAAAAGCCAATATTGCATATGCTGGGATTAATGAAACGGAAATTGCAATATTGAATTTTGTCTTGTTGACTGCATTTAAAAAAGCGGTATTCAGTGATATTAATGAGCCAATTAAGAATGTAAAAGAAAGTGTTCTAAGGATTGGAACTGCTTCCAAGAATTTATTTGAGAATATTATCTGTATTATCTGCCTTGCGAATATTGCCAAAATTATTGCAATAATGGAGCAGATTAGAATTAGTGAATTAAAAACTGTTTTGTACGCCTTTGCAATCCTTGTCTTTACTCTAGAAAAGCTTGAAAATACGGGATAGGCAGCGCTTATCAATGAAGCAGGCAGGAATGATAAATTTTCGATAACTTTACTCGCAGCCGAGTATATTCCAAACGCATAATCACCTTTAATAACGCGAAAAATAATTATCCCGAGGTTGAACAGCAATGAAAATGCAGCTGCATTTATCAGGAAAGGAAGCGATTTTTTGAACATATTGTTTAAGAATTTAAAGTCAACATCGAAGCTTAAGTTTCCAAAAGCTTTTCTAAAGTGCGCAATCATAATGAGCGCGGCTATCAACTTTGAAATCAGAAAGGATAATAATAGATATTGCACTCCTAACCTTAAGTGTATGAAAACTGCTGAAAGAACAAGCGTAGTGGCGCTTTGTAATAAAGAAATGGCAGCGGGCACAATCATTTTCTGGCGGGCATAAAAACCGACTGAAAATGCAGACTGAATTACGCCAATTAAGAGCACTATACCTGCAATTAAAGGCAGAACTCCCGTATTAAGGAATGAGGAAAAAATCAGAAGTGCCAGAAAGGCTATTGAACAGCTCACAATTTCAATAATTATCATATTTGCGACATACTTGCTAAGTGCTGATTTTTTCTTTGAAATGTCTCTTATAGCAAGGTTGTATGTTCCTAAGTCAGCAAAAGCGAAAAACATGCCTGCAAATGCAAAAGCAAAAGAATATTTTCCATATCCTTCAACACCCAAAAAACGCGCTATCAGCATTGCCTGAATAAGGTAGAATACTTTGCTTAGTGAATTTGCCAATCCAAGGTAAAATGCATTTTTGAAAATCTTCTGAAACATTTCATTTCTGTGAAAGAAACAATATCTTTTAAATGTATTGAAAAATATCAGGAATCTTAGTTATTCCTTAAACTTTTTAAATTATTTAAATAAATTATAAGAAATATTTTTGTTCTATTCTTTTTTTAATATAACTCAACGGAATTTCCATTTTTGCAAGAGCAATAAAGAACCATCCTGCAGAATCAAACACCATGCGAATCTTTGTTTTGACTCTTAAAGAAGAAGTTAAAAAGAAAAAGATATCCTCAATAGTTTTGAAAAAACCATGTGGAATATAAGTATCTGATTTTCTCTTTTTAATCTCGTTTAGGAACTCAGAATATATCTCAATCAATTCGAGGTCACTTATTTTTTCATTATGCACGAACCCTTTTTTTTCAGAATATTGAGAGTCATAAAATGGAGATTTTCCACCAAATTCAGAACCTGAGTAAGGAGAAAGAAGTAATGGCATAACATCAATGTTTTTTATTTCTTTAATGAGAAAAAGGAAATCTGCAAGATTCTTTCGTATGCCATCTGTAGTTTCATTAGGAAGACCAGAGTTGATTATGTAAAACATGCCAATTTTTATCTTTCTCTTACGCTGTAGCAATTTAATAAACTTTTTTATGTGCCAATCGTTTATGCCTATTCGGAAATAATCCAAAACTTCTTGTGAAGTATTCTGAAGTCCAATAAAAACTTCTAAAAAATTAAGCCGCTCAAGTTGTTCTAATGTTCCAGGAATTATCAGTTGGTCCAGACGCATCATGCAGTAAAAGCTTATGTTTTCAAGCCCGGACTCAGAAAGTCTTGCCTCAAATTCGCACAAAGTGTTCTTGTCAATTAGAAAGTCATCGTCTTCTATACCGATTTTGCAAATCGATTTTTCTTCCAAACTTTTTACTGTGTTATTTATCTCTTCAACTACATTTTTCATTGACCTTCTCCGATAAACTCTTCTATAAAAATTATGAACGCTACAAAATTTGCAATTATAATAGCAGCCGCGAGATGCCATTAAATAATCAAGGGGATAGTTAATGAAAAACCTTGCAGGAAATGGAATCTTATCAAGATTTCCTGGCTTTCTATTTCCAGTAAACATGATTTTACCATTTCTAACAAAAGCCACACCCTTTATTTTACTCTTAGATTTTATTTCCCCTTTATAATATGAAAGTATCTCATCCAATGTAGCTTCTCCCTCGCCAATCACAGCGAAATCAAGCCAAGGCAACTCCCTAAGAAGAGATTCATAACAAGCAGTAGGAAAGTAACCACCCATCACTATTTTTACTGATTTTTTTATGGACTTTGCAACCTTCGCAATGTAAATCGAAGTTTTTGCTTGAATATCCATTGCGCTTATAAGAAGAATATCGGGATTATACTTTCTAAATTCTTTCTCAAAATCATATTTACAACATAAACTTACAAAAACATCACAACCGCGCTTCATTGCAACAGAAGCGAGGTAAAGCGAGCCAAGATTAATATTTGGAGGATTAAAAATGGGCTCATGTTTTATTTTATTCCTTATTAATTTACTCAAATTTTGTCCATCAAAACGAAAAATCGGAGAAACTATAAATACTCTCATTGCATACCCTCCTCTTTTTTAAAATAGGCAGCAAATATATAAAAGTTTTTAAATTATAAAAAAGGCGTAGGTTCGTATGCATTAATAAAATTTTGAAGGGAGATAACTATAATAGCAGGAGGGTCAGAGGTTTCAGTTATTCTGAACTATTATCTTGTGAGAACAATGGATAAAAAGAGATTCTTTGAAGAATTTCATGCATAAAAGCCACTTTCCAGCTTTAAAAACTGTT
>CAZVOT010000091.1:0-3719 GCA_964628775.1 Candidatus Woesearchaeota archaeon | reverse complement strand
TGAACCTGATTCTTTCTCTATCGTCAGATTTCTATTTTCAATTCCCTCAAAATAATCTGATGATTTGAAAATATCATAATTAGTTCCCCAATCACTTTCAATAAAGTATACATCTTCGTTATCTAAAATTAATTTTTCAATTATGTCCACTGTTTGATTTATTCTTTTATCTTCTGGAAATGATGTATAAATTGCTGTGAGCCTATCTGGAAATATATATTTATCATAGTAACTTGTGAATATAATCGCTTTTTCGTTAGGGATTAATTTGATAAAACTGTTCTTAATCGAAATAGCTTTTTCTTGTTGTTTAAAGAAATCTCCTAATCCTTCTTTTGAATTTATAACTAAATCAAAACTAAAAATAATAAAAATAAATACAAAAAAGAATGTAATTATTTTCTTATTTTTTAGAAAAACTATAATAAACTGAGAACTTATTACAAAAAGAGAGATATAAGCAGGAAATAAGTATCTGCAATAACTTGTACCTATTGTTGTTTTTGGCGGATCAAAACCTGCCCAAATATTTCCCAAATAAAAGAGTGTATTTATCATTATTATAAAAATAAAAAATAAAAATTCTTTTTTGGTTATTATGCTTGTCTTATCAAATAAAATAAATATCACAGAAAGAACAAAAAAATAGAATATTTGAATATTAACATCTATCATAAAATTTACAAAATTCTTTAAAAAAATATCAAAACTCAAAAAAGGAATGATGTTTGAAATCTGGTTCGGTCTATTTTTGAAATAATAATTGCTATTTGCTAAATTTATATTCGGATCGGAGAAACCTAGTAAGCTTCCATATAACCGTTTATTGACTATCCACATAGGTATTAAGAACAATAAAAAAATTGCAATAACCACTAATACTTTTCGCCATTTATTTTTTTTATTATATAAAATAGGGAAGAGTGATAGATAAAGTACTATCGATTCATATCTTAGCCACATAGAAACTCCTAAAAAAAATGTTCCTAAAATGAGCACTTCGATATTCTCCTTTTTATTGAACTTTAAAAAATAATATATGCTTACTACGAAGGAAGATAAAAAGGCTGCATTATCAAAAAATATACTACTAAAATAAAGGTAATAAGGTGAGAATAGGAATAATAGACTTATGAACAGGGCTTCGCTTTCGTGTGTATAAAAATTAATTATTTTATTTAAATAGATATATGTAACTATCACGAAAAGTGGATTTATTAGAAATAAAATATTTTTAGAAATAAATCTAAAAATAGCGATAATAATTATAAATCCATGCATTTTCCCGTGTGTTAAACAACTTTGATTTAAAGTTATTTTCATTCCTCTTGATCCAAAAATAGAAACATTATATTTCAAATTATAATCATTACAATATTCTATGGTATTATTTTCTTGTAATAATTGTGAAAAAAAATTATAATGGAGAAAGTCTGGATTTGTGGCTACTTTATATTTTGATGTATTAAGAGAAAGCACTAAAAAAAATAAGAAAATTGGCATTATAAATAAATATACTTTTTTCAAAAGAAAACACCCCTAATTATTAAAAAAACTATGAATGAAGAAAAAATCATGACAACTAAATCAAAGAACTTAGTTTTTAACAACCCTATAAAAAATGCAATAAAAAAGATGTTTGCAAACAAGATAAAATAAAGAGAGTTAATTTTTTTTTTACAGAATTTTAATAATATTGTGGATACGATACAAAAATATAAAAATACAAAAATTTTTAATGCATATTCAATAAATGACAAAGAAAGTATTATAAAAATTCCTAAACAAGATAATGCAAATAAGTAATATTTATAAAAACCACTATCTTTTCTCAAATAATAATCAGAAAATTTTGGTCCTCTTTGAAATATATGTTTGATATTCGAAATTAAACCCTTCCTTGGAATGTATCTTACTTTGAGTCTGGATGTCTTAAGGATTTTTTTCTTTTTTACAATAGATCTAAATATTTTAGTATCATCTGAACAATCTTTATTATTAAAATTATTTATTTGCGAATTTAGCCAAAGATTCTTATTACAAAAGAAAATCCCTGTTCCTTTCGAAATTTTATTAAAATTTTCATTTGTTATGAAAATATCATCAAAATTCTCACCAAAATATGGTTTATAAATTTCCTCCCTTAATGTGTCGAAGAATTTAGCAATTTTATTATCTTTTGTCTCTGTTAAGGCGTTGCCAACTACGGGTTGATATTTTATTTTTTCCAATTCTTTTATCAAATTTTTATCTGGTATGCATTTGGCATCAATAAATAGCAATCTATTATATCTCGCATTCTTAGTACCTTCCAGTCTAGAAAAGGCTCTCCCCATATTTTTCTTGCGATCAATAATTTTAATATCTACGTTATTGAATTTTCTTTGAATTCTACTTATTATATTCATCGTATTATCTGTCGATCCATCATTAACAATTATAATTTCGTGTTTTTTTCTTGTGGTTTGGGGTAGTAAATTGTTAAGAAAAACTCTAATATTATCTTTTTCATTGTAAACTGGTACTATTATAGATATTCCCATTGTATTACCCAAAATCTAATATTCTATCCACAATCTTTTCAGATGGCTTTTTTTTGACTTTCAATTTTGAATTCCTTGAAAAATTTAAGGGGGCACACAAAAAATCATTAATTAAATCATTTTTGAATTCGGATATAACAACATTCTCACCTAAACCTTCGATTCTTTCAGTCTTCTTTCTAAGAACTAAACAAGGTTTGCCTAAATAATAAGTTTCTTCTTGCAAACCCCCACCATCTGTCACAACAAATTCGGATTTGTTTATCAACTTCATAAAATCAGGATAAATTTGTATGGGTCTAATCTCTATATTCTCAATTCCTTCTACTCTTTCCATAAGATTAAACTTAGTAAGTTTTTCTCTAGTAGTATTATGCATAATCATAATTACATGATGAATCTCAGAAACTTTTTCAAGAATATCCAGATTTTTTTTCATTATTTCTGGCGAATGAATAGTTTCAAATCTATGCATAGTAAAAATAGCATACTTTTCTTTTGGATAATTTACATTTCTCTTCATTTTCAATGAAAGTTTGATTGTATCAAAAACTGTGTTATATTTAGTATTTATTACCTCTCCCTTCACATTCATTTTTTTTAAATTCGCCTCTGCAAAATCAGATGAGGCGAACATATAATCAGCCATTTTATCTGTAATGAATCTCACAAATTCTTCGGGGAAAGGATTAAAAAAATCATAAGATCTTAACCCTGCCTCTACATGACCAATTTTTAGCCCATTCATTTTTGCGATAATTGTACCTGAAAGGCATGGAGGGGCGTCACCATGAACTAAAGCAATTGACTTTTTATTTTCAAAGATATTTTTTCCATTTAAAACACCGTTAATCACAGTACTGGTAAGCCATTTAAATCCACCAAAAGCCGTTAAAACATCTTTTTCTCTTTTCTGTAAGTAATAATCAGGTTCTCGGAGACCGAATACTTGAATTAAATCATCCATTATTTTACCGTGTTGCCCTCCATGAATGAATTTATGTTCTAGTCCCCTCTTTTCGATTTCTTTAATGACTGGAATCATTTTAATTAATTGACCTTTAGTACCGATTATTGAATATATCATATTTAACTCGTCCTTATGGATTTTTTTTATTCTGACTTTTCTTATAATGAACTAATTACCAAATCCAACCTTTTTATTGCTAATTTTTT
>CAZVOT010000090.1:0-3783 GCA_964628775.1 Candidatus Woesearchaeota archaeon | reverse complement strand
TTTTTTAATTCAAAGAAAATAGGTTTATACTCCACAACTTGCCGAGGGGATTTTTACTAAATCAGCGAAAATAATTTTTATAGTCAATAGAGATAATTTTATTTTTCAAAGCCAAATTATTTAACCTGTTTCTGCTTGTTAATAATCAATGGAATATAATTTTATTTAAATACTCTTAATTTCAATTGCAGGCTCATTAATAGGTTCTTTGATAGGTGTTTTAAAAATGCCTTCTGAGAAAGGAATATGCAATATGCTTTCATTTGCAGCAGGGGTTATGCTTTCAATTTCTTTTATAGAACTAATCCCTGAAAGTATTTTAATATCTCCTGTAATAATTGTTATGCTTGGAACTCTTTTTGGATTTTCCCTTATGTTTATTTTAGACAAAAAAATGCCTCATATAAATCCTGAATCCTGTTCAAATGAACCCGACAGACAGATTAGAAAAACAGCATTATTTTTAATTACAGGAATGTTTCTGCACAATTTTCCAGAGGGAATGGCAATTGCAACAGGCACAATTTCTAATTTTAAATTGAGTTTATCAATTGCTCTTGCCATTGCAATTCATGATATTCCAGAGGGACTATGCACTTCAAGTACTTATTTTAAATACAGCAAAAAAAGATGGAAATCTTTTATCCTTTCTGCAATAACTTCAATACCCACAATTATTGGTTTTTTTATTGCTTATTATTTGTATAAATGGATAACTCCTGCAATGACAGGTTTTGTTATGTCAGCAACAGCAGGATTTATGGTATATCTGACAATTGAAGAACTGCTTCCTTTTTCCTGCACAAAAAAACCAAATACTCTGCCTCTTTTTTTCTTTCTTTTTGGACTGCTTTCTGTAATAGCATTACAGGTGTTATGAATAGGTATTCAAAACATTTATAAATAAGTTATGAATATATATTCATTATTAAATATAGGAGGTGGTAGTTATGCCATACGGAGACGGAACAGGCCCATACGGGGATTCAAATTGGAACTGCAGGAGAGGAAGAGGAATTAAAGGAAGAGCAAATATTGTTCTTGACAAAGAACAGCAGAAAAAAATACTTAAATCTGAACTGGAACAAATAGAATCAGAGAAAAAAGAAATTGAAAAAAAACTGAAAGAGATTGAAAAATAATGCCAAGACCAAGGATGTGCAGAAAGATAGGCTTTGAGCCGAATGTAGTCTACTTCAAGCCGTCAGGAGTAAGGGTGGTAGATTTAGAGGAAACAGTTCTAACTCTTGATGAACTTGAAGCTGTTAGATTAAAAGATTTAATGAATTTGGAACAGGAAGAATCTGCAAAAAAAATGGAGATTTCACAGCCTACTTTTAACAGGCTGCTTTCCTCTGCCAGGAAAAAAATTGCAGATGCAATAATAAATGGAAAGGCAATAAAAATTGAAGGCGGAAATTACAGAGTTGCAGGAAGAGGATTTAGAGGAGGACAAAATGAAAATCGCAGTTAGTTCAGATGAAAAATCAGTTGACAGCAATGTCAGCGAGGTTTTTGGAAAATGCAGATATTTTATTTTAATTTCAGCAGAAAAAGATAAAATTGAAGTTTTAGAAATTATTGAGAATACTGGAGCAGGACAAAGCGGAAGTTCCGGGATTTCTGCAGCAAAACTTGTAGCAGAGACATCTCCTGATGCAGTTATAACAGGAAACATAGGGCCAAATGCCCAGTCAGTTTTAAAACAATTTGAGATTCCTGTTTATTTTTCAAAAGGAAAAATAACTGATGCAGTTAAAAAAGTAATTCAGGTGAAAAAATGAAAATAGTATTTCCAACAGAAACCAAAGACGGACTTAATTCAGAACTTTCAGAACACTTTGGCAGAGCGAACTTTTTTGTTTTTTTAAATGAAAAAGGGGAAGTTCTGAAAATAATTGAGAATGAAAGCGAACATAAAGGAGGAGTATTAAAACCTCCGCAGATAATGAAAAATGAAGGAGCAGAGGTTCTTATCTGCAAAGGAACAGGAATGAGAGCACTTGAACTTTTTAGAAATTTTGGGATTTTAGTTTATATTTCACAGGAGAAGACTGTTTCTTTGGCTTTTAAAAAATGGAAAGAAAATAAACTTCAAAAAGCAAATTTAGATACTGCCTGCAGAGGAGAACATTTATGAAAATAGCAGTTACCGGCGGGAAAGGGGGAACAGGCAAATCCACTGTTGCAGTTTCTCTTTCAGTGTTATATTCAAAAAACAAGAAAACAATTCTTGTTGATGCTGATGCTGACTGTCCAAATGGCCACATTATTTTAAATGCAAAAAGAAAAAAACAAAAAACAATTTTCCAGTTTATCCCAAAATTTGATTTTAAAAAATGCACTAAATGCGGAAAATGTGAAAATATCTGCAAACAAAATGCTATTGTTTTTGTAAAAGGAAAATATCCTGCTTTTGTAAAAGAACTCTGTATCGGCTGTAAGAGCTGTCTTGTGGCTTGTCCAAATCATGCAGTTTCTGAATCAAAAAAAGAAATTGGAAAAATCTATACCGGAGAGAATTATGGCGTTTTTCTTGTTTCAGGAGAATTAAAATTGGGGGAACTGGCTTCGGGCGAAGTAGTAAGGGGTGTAAGAGAATTTTCAGATAAAATAAAAAATGAAATAATGATAATTGATTCTGCAGCAGGGATAGGTTGTCCTGTAATCGCATCAATTATAGGAACAGACTTTGTAATCGCTGTTACAGAACCGACTCCTTCGGCATTTCACGACCTAAAGAGAGCTCTTTATCTTGCAGAACATTTTGGTATAAAGCAGGGGATTGTAATAAATAAATCTGATATGAACAAAAAATTTTCTCTAAAAATTGAAAAATTTGCAGAAAAAAACAAGATTCCCATTTTATCAAAAATACCTTATAGGCAGGATTTTGTTGATTCAACAATCAAAATGAAGCCGATTATTGAAGCAAAAGAAGAATACAGAAAATATTTTATAGAGATAATAGAGAATATTAACAGATCACTAAAATGAAAGCAAAAATGTTTTTTTTAACATTTATACTTCTTTTTTTTAGTTCTGCTTCTGCTTTAGATGTTCATCTTTTTTACGGACTTGGATGTCCGCACTGCAGTGAAGCAATTGATTTTATGAAAAACCAGCCTGTTAATCTTTTTACTTATGAAATCTGGTACAATGAAAGCAACAGGGAAATTTTTGAGAATTTTTCAAATGAATACAAAACAAATTTTGATTATTCAGTTCCAAAGATATTCCTAAATGAGAAAGTATTCGCTGGATTTAACAGTGTGCAGGAAGGTGAGCTTCTTTTTTCAAATAAATACAATGCTTATATTGGATTTAAAAATGTAATTGAAAATGAAATAAAATCCTGTCTAAATTACGAATGTGAGATTCCTTTAGAATTAGAAGACAGAAAAAAAGCAGAGAATGGAAACCAGACAGTTTCTGTAAGCACACTGTCAGAAATTTCAATTCCTTTTTTTGGCAGAATAAACATTTTTAAACAAATATTCTTGCTCTTACAATAATAATCGGACTTCTTGACGGCTTCAACCCCTGCGCAATGTGGATGCTTTCATTTCTTCTTGCTTTTGCGATTGCAACTCGTTCCAGAAAAAAGGTTTTTATAATTGGAGGGATATTTATTTTAGTTTCTGGAGTAGTTTATTTCCTTTTTATAACAGCCTGGCTTAATGTGTTTTTATCTATTGAGACTCTAAAAATAATGAGAATAATTGCAGGGGGTTTTGCTTTTTTTGCAGGAATTGTCAATATAAAAGATTTTTTTTCCTTTCA